>JAHEEY010000283.1 GCA_024640485.1 Chloroflexota bacterium
AGCATGGTGCCCCATTCAGCCATAGGAGGCTGAGCACCTAGCCCAAGGAAAGAGAGGGCGGCAGTGTCCAAAATGGCGGTGGCAACGCCAAGGGTAGCCAAGACGATTAGAGGCGGCAGGGCATTGGGCAGAATTCGGCTGAACAAGATACGAAAATCCGAGGCTCCAAGTGCCCGGGAAGCTTCAACATATTCTGTCTCTCTGACAGAGAGTACCGTCGCCCGCACTACCCGGGCATAGCCAGGCATACTGACGATGGCAATGGCCAACATGGCGTTCTGAAGGCTGGGGCCGAGCACAAATACAATGGCGATCGCCAGTAGAAAGAAGGGGAATGCCAGCAATACATCCATTATCCGCATGACCAGGTTGTCGATCCAGCCGCCAAAATATCCAGAAATGGCGCCCAGAAAAGTGCCGGCAGTCACGGCAAAGGTCACGGTCGTGAAACCGATGCGTAGTGAGACCCGGGTGCCGAAGATAATGCGGCTGAACACATCTCGGACATTGCCATCTATTCCCATGAAATGCTGCGGCTTCTCTTCAGGGCAGCCCAGCAGATGGATACAGGGCGCTTCACGGCGCTTCACGTCTTCTACCCCAATCAACACGTCTGTTGGGTCGTATGGGGCAATCGCTTCGGCGAAGACAGCCACCAGAGTCAGGAAAAGAAGAATCGTGAGGCCAACGATGGCTGATCTCTGTCGGAAAATTCGGCGAAGTGTTAGCCGCCAGAGGCTGTTCGACTTATAGTCTTGTATATTTGAGACGTTGTCATCTTTAATTTCGGCAATTGTAGACATAGGTAGTCCAGCTGATAATTGGCTATACTCAGATAGTGTTTCAACTCTGAGCTTTTGAAGTTATGAAGTTACCTTGGAAATGGCTTTAGACCGATATGTCATATTATTCCAAGCCCATGAGATCGGGTGATGTACCGGTTATCTTCCTAATCCAGTCTGATACGGGGATCTAGCAGCGCGTAGGAAAGATCCACCAGCAGATTGAAGGTGACATAGATGATGGCGATAACAATGACCAGCCCCTGGATAATTGGGAAATCACGGGCGGTAATCGCCTCAAACATGCTTAGGCCAACGCCTGCCAGACCGAAGATCGTTTCAGTCAATACAGCGCCGCTCAATACTCCCCCTAGCTGTAGACCGGCGATGGTAACGATCGGCAGCAGGGCATTGCTGAAGGCATGTTTCATGACAACTTTGAAACTGGATACGCCCTTAGCACGGGCGGTGCGAACGTAATCCAGGCCCAGTACTTCTAACATGCTGGATCTGGTCATACGCGCGATAACAGACATCGGTATGGTGCTCAAAGCGACCGCCGGCAGCACAAGGTGCCGGATGGTATCCTTCAGCACATCCCAATCTCTGGTAATGATCGAATTGAAGATGTACATATTGGCGAAGAATTCGTACACATGGAAACGCAAGCCGCCTTCTTCCACCTGCATTTCGAAAACTTCATAAAACGGAGTTGCCGTCAGACCTGCGGTCAACCTGCCGGACGGCGGGAAAATCAGGAATTCCAGGAATGGCGGTACGGCACCGAATTGTGCAATCAGATACTTCTTCAGGAAGACCGCAAAAACATAAATCAGCAGGAGTCCCAAAAAGAACACCGGCATCGAGACGCCCAGATTTGCGCCAATCATCGTGACGACATCGACTGCGGAATTGCGGCGGACAGAGGAAATAACGCCAGCCAAAGTGCCAAAAAACAGGGCCAAAGCCATAGCCCCAATGCTTAATTCAATGGTAGTTGGCAGACGCTCGATGAGAATGATTGATACCGGGCGCCCCTGCCTGAGCGAGGTGCCCAGATCGCCACTCAGAATGTTCTTGATATAGATGCCAAATTGCACCGGGACGGG
The DNA here is from genome assembly GCA_024640485.1 of Chloroflexota bacterium. Taxonomy (GTDB): domain Bacteria; phylum Chloroflexota; class Anaerolineae; order Promineifilales; family Promineifilaceae; genus JAHEEY01. The sequence continues at coordinate 1,892 of JAHEEY010000283.1, forward strand.
TTGGTCAAGACCGTGAATCTCCGCAAATCGCTCGCACGCTTCCGCGGTCGCCTTTTCGCCAAGGATTGACTTGCAGGGATCGCCGGGGATGGCTCTTGCCAGAATGAAGGTGACCACCAAAATCGCCAAGACGACTGGAATGGCCAGCAGTATGCGACGGATTGTGTATTGAATCATTGGCGTTAGACTTCTACATAAAAGAATAATGCGGAATGACTGAAATGCTGATGCTTAGCATTGAGCCATCCCGCATTATTCTCAACTACATTGGTGTGAGCTGCTTAAAAGCAGTGCATCCAACACATTTATCCTGAGGTCTACTCAGTCTCATTCATGAGCTTGTCCCACAAGTTGGAGTAGTATTGGAAAACTCCTGTGTTCCCAACGTGGTATGGATTGGAGGCATCGATTCCTGCCGCCCAAGAAGCGATCACATCGTTGGCATCAAAGGTCGAACCATCGTGGAACGTGACGCCTTCACGCAGGGTGCAGACCCAGACGGATGAGTCTGCGTTCGCATCGCAGGAAGTTGCCAGTGCAGGTATAGCCTCACCGGAATCAATCGCAAAGCCCAGAAGGCCATCGACAATCTGTTGGCAAGGTGCCAGCGACTCGCCGTCACTTTCGTCGGCGCAGTAGAGGCTGATAGGTTCAGCATTCTGCATATAGACGAAGGTGTCTTTGCCAGGGTTGTCCTTTTCGAACAACGGGGCGCCAAATGGTCGGAAGTGAGCATTTTCTACGGTCGCCAGGGCGGCTGAAGCAGAAGAACCGTTAGCGATGGGCACCATTGGCACCAACTCTTTGATGGCGTTGTTGGCCTGCTCGTACAAAACGGAGGCTTCATCAATATCGCCGATCTGGGACGCCTGCTGCAGTATTTCGTAGATTCCGGGGTAAGGATCACCGAACTGGTCATTGCTTGCGCCGAAGTGGAAGTCCAGGAAATTGGTCACATGGGGGTAATCAGCACCCCAACCGAGCAGATAAAATCCGTCAAGGTTGCCGACTTGAGATTCAGCGATGAACTCGCCCGATTCCATGACCACAACTTCAGCTTCGATACCCAGGTTGTCCCGCAGCTGGGTCTGGAACTCGACAGCCACGGAGCCTGGTTCTGGCAGATAGCCGCGGAACACGTCGCGGTAGAAGATGGAGGTCTGGAATCCATCGGGGAATCCGGCCTCGGCCAGCAAAGCGCGAGCACCTTCCGGATCGAATTCGTACCAATCTTCGCCTACGCAGCCATTGGGGATGGAGCAGGGGGTGAAGTGGGTTGGTACCTGAGAACCGTCAGGATAGAAGTTATCTACGATACGCTGGCGATCTACACCCATGGCAACCGCTTGGCGAACTCTTACATCGTTGAATGGTTCAAAGGTGTTGGTCATAGCCAGATATAGTATGTTGGGGTTGGCAACAGGGATGAAAGTGAGGCTGGAATCGTTCTTTACCGTGTCGAAATCATCAGGGCTGAGGTTGGTGATCTGGTCCACGTTTCCAGACTGCAGTTCCAGCAAACGGGCAGCGCCTTCAGTCGACCAGCGGAATACCAGTGTCTGGAATGGCGCTGGTTCACCCCAATAGTCGTCATTGCGTTCCATGATGACGCTTTCGCCGGCAGCCCATTCCTTCAGTTTGAAGGGGCCGGTGCCAATCGGATTACGCAGCAAATCGCCACCACCGCCGGTCTCGGCGATGTGTTCTGCTGGCTGGATGCCAAAGGGGGTGAAAGCGATTTTCGCCGTGAATGCCGGATCAGGTCCGCACAGGTTAAACTGTACGGTCAATTCGTCAACCGCCTCAATAGATAGAATCTTGCCACCGTAATCACAGTTCTCTGCGGCGACGGAGGTCGGCTCAAAAGGAGCTGGGGCTGGTTCTTCAACCGGCGCTTCAGTTGGCGCTGCGGCTGGCGCTTCAGTTGGCGCCGCGGCCGGTGCTGTCGGCTCGGGCTCGTCCGCGGTACCGCCGCATGCCACCAGCAGCATACCGACTGCCAACAGCATTACAACTATCAATGTCTTGATACTTTTCATTTTCTTCTCCTACTATCTTTGACTAAATAAGACTTTCTTCGGTATTGTCGGCTATCAATACTTTTTCAGCTTGTTTGTGTTCCTCGCCACCTCCTGTTGCCTAATCATAGTTTGGGATCATGACTAAGAGGCCTGTCTAGCCAGCGTGGCAGCATGAGTTCTCGTAGGGCAAGGCTTTCCAAGCGTTTCAAAATATACCACATCAGTCAAACATGTCAATCGGAGCGCTCCCAACTCAACGGCTCTTACCCAAACCGTTGGCCGCTGCCGCTGATCTGCTCCAAGCAAATCTTTCTGTAAAGGTTGCTCGGACAATGTATAATACTTCTCATGAAAAATCGCGAAGTTGCACACCTATTCGAGAAAGTCGCGGAGATGTTGTCCATTCGTGGGGACAGCGTCCACCGGATTCTGGCATATCGGAAGGCCGCGGAAAGCATCCAGGCATTAGCCAGGGACATCAATCAGGTTTATGCCGAAGGCAGACTGACAGAGATTCCCGGCATCGGCAGCACGTTGGCGGCGAAAATCGAAGAAATGCTGACCACCGGCGATCTCGAATTCTATCGCAAGTTGTCAGCGGAGATTCCCAACACGTTGGTAGACATGCTTCGTGTGGAAGGGTTAGGTCCCAAGCGTGTCAAACAGATATATGAAGCGCTGGGCGTTGAAACGTTGGAAGCATTGACCGTGGCTGCCCGTGAGGGAAAGCTGAAGGATCTGCCCGGAATGGGGGTCAAATCCGAAGCCAAAATCGTGGCAGCGATTGAAGCGCTCGCCAGGCATGGGGATGATCGTACCCCGCTGGGTGACGCCTGGCCGATTGCCCAGGGCATATTGAGCGAATTGGCGCAGATTCCTGGTGTGTCGAAGACCGCGGTCGCCGGTTCGCTGAGGCGAATGCAGGAGACGATTGGGGATATCGATCTGTTGGTGGCTGCCGAGGATCCCGAGCCAGTCATGGTGTTCTTCTGCTCGATGGATATGGTGGAATCAGTGGCAGCCAGGGGGCCGACCAAGTCTAGAATCGTACTGCTTAACGGGGTAGGGGTCGATCTGCGGGTACTCCCGGCTGATAGGTGGGGAACGCTGCTTTCCTATTTTACCGGCAGCAAAGATCACAATGTCCATTTGCGAGAACTGGCCCTCAAGAAGGGCTTGAGCCTAAATGAGCACGCCTTTACGCCGGCCGACGGCAGCGATGAGATTCGCTGCGCGACAGAGGCTGAGGTCTATCGGACTTTGGGACTTCCCTATATTCCTCCAGTGCTCCGTCAAGACAGAGGCGAGTTCGACGCGGCGGCAAAAGGGGAGCTGCCGCGGCTAATCCAGGCTTCGGATATCGTCAGCGATCTGCACATGCATTCAACATGGTCAGACGGCAAACAGAGCATCCTGGAGATGGCTCAAGCGGCAAGGCGGCGGGGGCTTGGTTACATTGTTATCACCGACCATTCTGCCAGCCTAGGCATCGCCAACGGCCTTTCGATCGAACGGCTGCAGCAGCAAGCGGCAGAGGTTCGTGCCGCTGACGAAGCTATGGGTGCCGACTTCACGGTGCTTCACGGCACCGAAATGGAAATCAAAGCGGACGGCACCCTGGATTACCCAGACGAGGTGCTGGCAAAGTTGGATTTCGTCATCGCCAGCCTGCACACGAGTCTGAGCCAGAGCCAGGAACAAGTGACCAACCGGATGCTGAACGCGATCTGGAACCCGCATGTGGACATGATTGCCCATCCCACCGGCAGGCTGCTGCCGGATAGGGCTGGCGCTGATCTGGACATGGATTTCATTTTCGACTCAGCCTTGGCCTCTGGTACTATTCTGGAAATCAATGCCCACCCACGACGGCTAGATCTGCGTGACATCCATGTCCGCCGGGCAATTGAAATGGGCATCAACTTGGCCATTAACACCGATGCCCATCACAGTGATCAGTTTGAGATGCTTCACTACGGAATCGCCACGGCGCAGCGAGGATGGGCGACTGCTGACGACATCGTAAACTGCTGGCCGCTGGACAAATTCCGGCAATTCCTGGCCACGCGTGGCTAAAAAGCGGCCTACGCAGGTGTCGAGAAAGCCGTGCTGCCCTAGATAGGTCGGAAACCGATCCATCTGATAGAATTAGACACGGTGGCTGTAGCGTGACAAGCTATGGCTTGTGAGAACCCATGAAACAGCTGAGAAGTAGAGATTAATCGCTTATGGCCCGCTACCAAATTCCCCAAGACCCCCGCCGACCCAATCCTGGCCCTGCTGCTGGCGCTGACGTCCAGCCGAAAGCGCCGATACCGTGGCGATGGCTGGGTTTAGGGGTGTTGGTGACCATTATTGGAATCGCAGCCTCCATCGGCCTCCTCAATGCCTTTCTGGTCCGGGAACCGCTGCCGGTGACGCCGATAAATCCTACCGTTCTTGTATTGACCGCGCCGGCCAG
>JAHEEY010000284.1 GCA_024640485.1 Chloroflexota bacterium
TGATCACCATCGGCGGCCAGGCGATCGGGATGCGCTCCATGTCCATCTATGAGCTGAATGCCGACTACGTCAAATACAGCCGTTTCCTGGGGATCAAAGACCGCAAGATCGTCGCTTATGTATTTCGGAATGCGATGCTGCCGCAGATAACTGGCCTGGCTTTATCAATTGGCACCATGGTCGGAGGCGCGCTGGTAGCGGAAATCATCTTCAGTTATCCCGGGCTTGGTTCTACCATCCTCACCGCTGTAAGGGGCGGCGACTATCCGTTAATCTCAGCAACCACCTTGCTGATCACGGTGATGCTGCTGGCAGCCAACTTCATAATTGAGATCGTCTACGGCTTCCTTGATCCCCGCATCAAGACGGCGCAGGCTGATTAGGGAGAGATGTCATCATGAAACATTTTATTCGACAAGCATTCCGCTCCCCGAATTTTGTCGCTGGTTTTGTCATCTTCGCGGTAATTCTGCTGACGGTGTTCATTTATCCCCTGATCATTACCGATCCGCCGTTGGAAATCATCGGTCAGGGCACTTTCTTCGAACCCGGGATCTATGTGAATGTTTATGACAGCATCGGCTCCCCTCATCACACCTTGAAGCTGAGTGACGCCGCCGCCAAACGAATTGCCAGCAGGTTGGGCGACGATGAACGGCTGGCCATCAAGGAATGGCTGGTGGCCGCTGGGATTCCTGAAGCTGAGGTCGATACCGAAAACACCGAAAGACTGATAGATCAATGGGTGAACACCTATGACCCCGCGGTCAAGATCCCTGGGATGACCAATGCCCGGCGAAACTACTATATCCGGCTGGAAACCTCACTCAGGGGGCTTCTGTCAACTGAAGGGGTAAGCATTGCTGCAAAAAACGCGGAAACAGCGGCCTTAGAAGAGAAAAGCACTGTCACCCAATCCGACTACGTCAATGTCAGGGAGGTCCCAAACGTACGGCTGCTGCTGCTGGGAACTGACAACTTCGGTCGGGATGTGCTGACCGAGCTGATCGCGGCTACCGGCGTATCGCTGCAAATCGGTTTTGTCGCCGGCATCATCGCGACCTTGATTGGCCTAATCCTGGGACTGGTGTCGGGTTATGTCGGCGGCTTGGTGGATGACGTTATTATGTTCGTCACCAATCTATTCACAGTGATCCCCAGTTTTGTCCTGCTGATCCTGATTTCCTTCAGCATCGGGCAGGATAAGCGGGGTGCCGTTACCATCGCCGTGGTCATCGGGTTTACCTCCTGGGTCTGGACGGCCAGGGCGGTGCGCTCGCAGGTGGTTTCGCTGCGTAATCGCGACCATGTCAACTTGTCCAAATTGTCCGGGCACTCCATCGCTCACATCATCCTCAATGATATCTTGCCTTACATCGCCTCTTATGTGGTGATGGCGCTGATTCTGCAAATTTCTTCGGGCATCCTGGCGGAGGCCGGGTTGTCGATTCTTGGATTGGGGCCCAGAACAACCGAAGTACCCACATTGGGATTGATGATGAATTGGGCGATGATCTACCAGGCACAGATCCTGGGATTCTGGTGGGCATACTTCCCCGTCATTGTCACCATCGCCCTGATTGCGTTCTCGATGAATTTGATGAATACAGGGCTTGATCAGGTATTCAACCCAGCATTGAGGGAGTAGGTAATTGATATGTCAAATGTAATGCTAGAGGTCAAAGATCTGACCACAAAGTATATCACCCGCTTTGGGGAAGATATCTACGCCGTTGACCACGTTTCACTGAAGGTCGAAGACGGGAAATCGCTGGGAATCGCCGGGGAGTCCGGCTGCGGAAAGTCGACGCTGGCCCTCAGCCTGATGGGGTACTACTTCCCGCCGCTCCACTATACCGGCGGCGAAATCACCATCGACGGGCGCAATATCACCGGCATGAACCCGGATGATGTTCGGAAATCGGTATTGGGCACGGAGATCGCCTATATCCCTCAATCGGCGATGAACGCGCTCAACCCCACCCGGAAGATCATCCATTTCATTGAAGACGTTTTTGAAGCGCATAATCCATTGGCCACCAAGAAAGAGATTTATGATATCGCCAAAGGGTTCTTTGAGACCGTAGGGCTTCCCGCAGAGGTGCTGCAGAAATACCCGGTAGAGCTTTCCGGCGGTATGAAACAGCGAACCGTGATCGCCATCTCGGTTATCCTTTCGCCAACCGTACTGATCGCTGATGAGCCTTCTTCGGCCCTCGACGTCACTTCACAGAAGATGGTCATCAAAATGCTGCGAAGCTTGATGAACAACGGCTATGTCAAATCGATGATTTTCATCACCCATGAACTCCCCCTGCTTTACAACGTGACCGACGATATCATGGTCATGTATGCCGGGCAGATCGTGGAGAAAGCCTCAGCAAAAGAGGCCGTCTTTGATCCCCTGCATCCATATTCTAGGGGCCTGATGGGATCCATCATCGTACCTGAAGAAGGGCTGCGGGATGTAAGGCTAACTGCTATTCCTGGGGTACCGCCCAATCTGAAGAACCCGCCAGCTGGCTGCCGGTTCGCCGAACGGTGCCTATATGTTCGGCCGCTTTGCACAACCCACCCTGTGAGGCTTCGTGAAATTGCCGGCGGGCGCACCTATCGCTGTATACTTTCGGAAGAAGAGCTGAGGGAGGCGTATAAGAATGGCTGATAAAAGAAAGCAAGTATGCCTGAAGGGAACGGGGCTTACCAAGGTTTTTGGGATTGGCCGCCAGCAAACGGTTGCCGTCGATCATGTCGATTTCGAATTCTACGAGGGTGAAATCATCTCCATTGTGGGCGAATCAGGCAGCGGTAAGACCACGTTGGCAAAGATGCTTCTAGGATTGATCGGCACCACTGAGGGTGACATTTACTTCCAGGGAAAGAAGCGCGATATCAGCAGTCAAAAGAAGAAGAAGGAATATTGGAAGAACATTCAGGCGATCTTTCAGGATCCGTTCTCTTCCTACAATATATTCAACAAGATCGACAGCGTGCTGCTGGATTGCATCCATATGCGCGGCGGTAAGAAACTCCCATACGCCAAAAAATTGGAGCTGATGACAGAGGCGTGCGGCTTTGTCAACTTGAAGTTCGAGGAATTGACCAACAAGTATCCATTCGAGCTCTCCGGCGGACAGATGCAGCGCCTGATGATTGCCCGGATCTTCCTTCTGAAGCCGAAGATCCTGCTGGCTGATGAGCCTACGTCGATGATCGATGCCTGTTCGCGGGCCACCATCCTGGATATGCTGATGCAGCTGCGCGATGAAATTGACATGACCCTTATTTTCATCACCCATGATATTGGCCTGGCCTATTTTGTGTCGGACAGCGTCTATATTATGGAGCGTGGAATATTCGTTGAAAGAGGCAGCGCCGACGAGGTGATTCTGCATCCCAAAGAGGCATACACCCAGCGCTTAATCAACGATGTGCCCAAAATCTATGAGGAATGGGATCTTTCCACTGTGTAACCCATTCTTCTACTGCTAGCCCTCTTTGATGGCGGGCAGATCGAGCATCCGCGTCGATCTGCCCGGACATTTCTGTATCTGTGGATTTGCGGACACGGCACAACTGGGCGGAGCTGCTTATTTACCCAGATTAGATCACGCTGGCGATATCACCGGTCGGGCATTGATGGCGCCGCCCGATAATACCGCAGAAGATAGCCGCTGGATGTTGGGCTCTTTTCCCCTCAGAGGGATGAGTCCAGCCGTCTCCTTACAGCAGAGTCAAGACACTTTCTGGCATTACCATGGACATGATTCGGACAGGATAGAACAAGATGACAAATATACAATCCATTCTTTCACAAATGACCCTTGAAGAGAAAGCCGCCCTCTGTACCGGCGCCAGCTCCTGGACAACTACACCGGTCGAGCGTTTAGGCATTCCTGAAATGGTGGTCTCAGACGGGCCTCACGGTGTCCGCCGGGTGCCTGACGCCAATTCGCTGATGATGACCAGCCTGCCGGCGACCTGCTTCCCCACAGCATCCTGCCTGGCCTCAACCTGGAATGCGGATCTGCTTAAAACGATGGGAGAAGCGTTGGGGGAGGAGTGCCTGGCATTAAATGTAGATGTGCTGCTCGGCCCTGGTGTCAACATGAAACGCTCCCCATTGGGCGGCCGGAATTTCGAGTATTTTTCTGAGGATCCTTACCTGGCTGGAGAGATGGCCACCAGCCTGATCGAGGGCATTCAAGGGAAGGGTGTGGGCACTTCCATCAAGCATTTTGCGGTTAACAATCAGGAATTCCAGCGGTTCAGCATCAATGCTGACGTGGATCAGCGCACGCTGCACGAGATCTACCTGGCTGCCTTCGAAACCGCTGTCAAAAGAACACAGCCATGGACGGTGATGTGTGCCTACAACAAGCTCAACGGCATCTACTGTTCAGAGCACTATGATTTGTTGGTAGATATTCTCAAGAACAAGTGGGGGTTTGAAGGGCTGGTGGTCTCCGATTGGGGTGCCGTACATGACCGGGCGGCCTCCCTCAAAGGGGGCCTCGATCTGGAAATGCCCGGCCCGCAAGACCACCGCGTTCGCGCGGTTGTTGAGGCCGTTCGCTCAGGTGAGCTTGACGAACAGATACTAAACGAAGCGGTGCGGCGCATCCTGAATATTGTGTTCAAAGCTCAGGAAACACCCAAAGGCGGCGAATTCGATGCGGACGCGCACCATACCCTGGCCCGCAAGATCGCGGCGGAAGGGATGGTCTTGCTCAAAAACAACGGCATTCTGCCGCTGAAAGGGCAGCAGCATATCGCGGTGATCGGCCGGGCTGCCGAAAACGCCCACTTCCAGGGCGGCGGCAGTTCACATATCAACCCCACAAAAGTCGCCAATCCGTTCAAGGAATTGCAGAATCAGGCTGGCGAGGCCGAACTGAGCTACGCGGAAGGCTACCCGACCGATGATACCTTCCGCCAGGAACTGATTGACCAGGCGGCGGCTTTGGCCCAATCGGCCGATGCGGCCCTGCTGTATCTCGCTCTACCCTCTTCCAAGGAATCAGAAGGATATGACCGGCCCGACCTTGATTTGACGGATCAGCAGATCGCTTTGATCAAAGCTGTGGCAAGGGCGCAGCCTAATACGGTGGTCATACTAAACAATGGCGCGCCAGTGGCGATGAGCGGCTGGATTGATGACGTCGCTGCCGTACTCGAAGGGTGGATGATGGGGCAAGCCGGCGGCGGCGCCATCGCTGATATCCTGTTCGGCCGGGTGAATCCCAGCGGCAAACTAGCCGAGACCTTCCCGATCAAAACGGCCGATACCCCGGCACATATCAATTGGCCGGGGGGCGCGGGCACAGTCAGGTACGGAGAGGGGATTTTCATCGGCTATCGTTATTATGACGCCAAAGAAATGCCGGTGCTGTTCCCCTTTGGTTACGGGCTGAGCTACACCGAGTTCACTTACAGCAGCCCCAAAGCCTCGGCCGCGACCTTCAAAGATGTGGACGGCTTGACGGTGACCGTGGATGTCACCAACAGCGGCGGAACGGCCGGCAAGGAGATCGTTCAACTGTATGTGCACGATCGCAAATCTGGGCTGGTACGGCCGAAGAAGGAACTGAAAGGTTTTTCCAAGGTAGAACTGCAGCCAGGCGAGACGAAGACTGTCTCATTCACGCTCGATTTCCGCGCTTTTGCCTACTACCATCCCAAACACCAGCAGTGGATCACCGAGGACGGGGAATTCGACCTCTTGATTGGCAGTTCATCTGCCGATATCCGCCACAAATTAACCGCGACGCTCAAATCGACATTGGATCTGCCCTGCCTGATCGACAAAGAATCGACTATCCGTGAGTGGATGGCCGATCCGCGCAGCAACGCTGTCCTGAGCACGGTTTTCGAACAGATGCAGACCCACATTCGCCAACTCTTTGGCACAGACGGTGAGGGCAGCATCGGCATGGATGTGATGGACATGATGGCAGACATGCCTCTGGGAAGCGTCCTTGGATTCCAGCAAAGCATGCTGCCTATGCCTGCCGATGAAATGATCGAAGGGTTGCTGATGCAGGTGCATGGCACCAAGAATTAGCGCTTTCAGAAACGCTGCTATGACGGCCAATCTGCTGCGGGCACTGTCTGATGATTTGCCTTCATCCACGTCTGGGCTGGCAGGCCGATTCGCTTGACCTTCGCCTACCAGGCGAGACATTGCGCTCCTTTAGAACGCCCTGGTTCGAGACCGGGGCGTTTTTTTTTCAACAACTGCCGGAACTAGACAGCGCGCCAATCCCTCAACTAACCCGATGATTCACACTTTCGGGGTATGACACTAATACTTCCTTGGGGCTATGATGTTCTTAGCTTTGGCTGATAGCGCCAAG
>JAHEEY010000011.1 GCA_024640485.1 Chloroflexota bacterium
GATCACCCGGTAGAAATCAACTATGGATTCACAGGAACTGCTATCAACCGAATCGGAGCCAATGAATCGGCTGCCTCACAGCCTGAGGCGCTATCTGTTTTCATTGCTTGGCTGGTCATTAGCCATGGTGTTCCTGCTTTCCACCGTCGGTGTGGTCAATTTTATTGCCCAGACAGAGCGGGCGGCTTGGCAGGGGCGCCAACATGAAGCTGCTTTGCGTGCCGCGGAAACAGTAGGCGCCTTCTTACAGCGGGTGCGGGATGCCATGTCTCTGGTGGGCTCATTGGCGCCAGATCACCTGCAGGCCAACCAGGTGATGGAAAACCAGCTGGCACGGAATCAGGCGCTGCTGGAGATAATTCGCACCAGCGAAAGCGGCGAGATCATCTCATCTGCCGCCACCGATGAAGCGGTGCTGACCAATCTCTTCACCATCTCCCAGTCCAATTGGTTCCTTCATGCTTCATCTGGCGACGTATACCTCGGTGAAGTACAGCTCTCCTCACAAGGCGCCCCCTACATGATCATTGCTATTCCTGCGCTGGATGGCGGCGTGGTCGCCGCCCGGCTGCGCATGAGTGTGCTGTGGGATGTGGTTTCCCAGATCCATTTCGGGCAAACCGGGTCAGCCTATGTGATTGACCAGGACAGTCAAATTATTGGCCATGCGGATCCCAACATACCTCTAAGCAATGTCAATCTGGCCGGGCGATCAGAAAAGGACTTTCTACTAGACCCATCTGAACAACAAAGCAAGGCGTATGTAAATTTCCAGGGATCACGTGTGATCGGTACCGCCAACAGAATACCCGGTACCGATTGGATTGTGGTTACCGAACTGCCTAGAACCGAGGCTTATGCCAACACCCGATCAGCTATGTTGATTCTCGGAGGCGGGCTGCTGCTGATCATGATCGTCGTCATGATATGGGCCAGTCGTTTCATGAGACTGCGGATCATCTATCCAATGGAAACCCTCCATGTCAGTGCCGATCGGATTAGGCTCGGTGACCTGACCCACCGGATCAAGATTGAACGACTTGATGAGATCGGCCAGGTGGCCCAATCCTTTAACAAGATGACTTCTCGATTACAGGCACGGGAAGAAGAGCTGGCAGACCGGCAGATCGCCCTTACCGAAGAGATCGCCGAGCGCAAGCAGGCCGTAGAGGAATTGCAGCAGATCCGTACTCACTTAGAAGAACGCGTTGCCAAACGTACCGCCACCCTCTCCATCTTGTTGGAAACCGCCAGAACCGTCTCGTCGACACTTCAACTAGACGAGGTTCTTCAACTCATCGCTCAGAAGATGGTCCACGCTATCGGCGTATCAGGCTGTACCATCAGCAGACTTGACATGAAGGCCAACGTCATTGTCACCTGGATCGAATGGCGTCAAGATAATGCCCCTCCCGAACCGGTGGGCTCAACCTACTCCTTAGATGATTTTCCTGCCAGCCGTGCTGTCATTGAACATCGTCTCCCACACCAAATCCTCGTCACGGATCCAGAAGCGGATCCCTTCGAAACTGCTCACATGGTTGCAGTAGAATCGACCAGTCTGCTCATGCTGCCCCTGATCGCCGGTGAAACCACCATCGGGCTGGTGGAATTGGACGAAAGCGAGATAGAGCGCAGGTTTTCGGATGAAGAAATCGCATTGTGCCAGGCGCTGGCCGATCAAGCAGCTATAGCCATTGAGAACGCCTGGCTGTATCAACAAGCCCAAGAGGACATCGCCGAACGCAGGCGTGCCCAGACCGAGATCCTTGCCGCCTTGAAAGAGAAAGAGACGCTGCTTAAGGAAGTCCATCATCGAGTCAAGAACAATCTCCAGGTCATCTCAAGTATCCTCAACTTGCAGTCTGAGAACATCCAGGATCCATTAAGCCGGGAGATCTTCCGTGAAGCCCAGAACAGGGTCCGTTCGATGTCCTTGATCCATGAGAAGATCTATCAAAGCAAGAATCTGGCGCGGATTGATTTCGGGAAATACATCCAGAGCCTGGCGGCCTATTTGTTCCGCTCTTACAGCAGTAATGCCGTGGGAATCTCCCTCGAAACCTCAGTCGAAGCGCTTTATCTGGATGTAGACACGGCTGTTCCCTGCGGCCTCATCCTCAATGAACTCATATCCAACGCGCTGAAACATGCATTTCCAGATGGTCGGACGGGAAAGATCAGTATCAAGCTGCAGAGTGATGGCACGCGCTTTAACATCTTGACCGTAAGTGATAATGGGATTGGTCTGCCCAGGGACATGGATTTCACCAATTCCCCATCTTTAGGTATGCAGCTGGTTCACAGCCTGGTCGGGCAGCTAGACGGCACGATTGAAACCAACCTCCAAGAGGGGACCGAATTCAGAATAACGTTCGGCGCCCAACTTGAGAGTGACGAGATCTCGTAAGCACACGACAGCAAACATCACAGCACACTTGCTATTTCTATACTATTCGGCAAAGAGGGACTTGTAATGGAAACCGCATCGATTATGGTGGTAGAAGACGAGAGCATCGTCGCCCTGGACTTACAAAACCGGCTGAAAAAGCTGGGCTACCGTATTGCCGCCGTTGCCGCTGAGGGGAAAGATGCATACCGCAAAGCGATAGCCACCCGCCCCAATTTAGTACTGATGGATATCAAGATCAAAGGGAACATGGATGGAATCTCCACTGCGGAGCTGATACAGAGTGAATATGATGTTCCCATCATCTACATTACCGCCTTTGCTGATGAACCCACCTTGCAGCGGGCAAAGCTCACCATGCCCTACGGTTATCTGATCAAACCATTTGAGCAAAGAGAGCTGAGTTCGGCCATCACCATGACCCTCTACCGGCACCAGATAGAGCAGCAGTTAAAAGAGAGTCAGCAATGGTTGAATACCACCCTTCGAAGCATCGGAGATGGTGTCATTGCCACCGATCCGGACGGTCGTATCAAATTCGTAAACACAGCAGCCGAACAGCTCACCGGATGGAAGCAGTCAGAGGCTCTAGGCAATGACATTCGATCGGTATTCAATATCAACAAGACGAATCTATTCCCAACATCCGCTGACGACATCGCCGTACTTGAAAACGGTCTCGCCGATTCCCGCCAGGCCCCGACTCTCCTCACCAACAGGGGAGGCATGCAGATTCCCATCATGTACCTGAGCAACATGATCAGGAATGAAAGAGGAGAGGCCCTGGGCTTTGTTGTCGCGTTCCAAGATATTACCGAACAGTGGACCGCAGAGGAAAGACAAAGGCAATTTATCGTTGAGCTTAAGAGACAGAATGATGAACTGGATGCCTTCTCCTATACCATTGCCAACAACCTCACCGGCGCCTTGAGTCCCATGCTTGGCTTTGGCGAACTGCTGGAAACCTATTTCGCAGCCGAACTCGATCAAGAGATAGTCGGCTACCTGAAGATAATCGCCAAAAGTGGGCGCAAGATGGTCACCATCATTGATGAACTACTGCTGCTGGCCCAAGTGAGAAAACGGGAAGTAGTGACGTATCCTCTGAATATGTCAGCGGTTCTATCCTCCGCGTTAGGCCGTTTGAGCCATTTGAGCCACCATCACCAAGCTCACTTTGATTTACCTGAGACCTGGCCCTCCGCTTCAGGTTACAGCCCATGGATTGAAGAAGTTTGGGTGAACTACCTCGACAACGCCATCAAGTACGGCGGACAGCCACCAATCATCAAAGTAGGTGCCGCCTTGGAGCCAGATGGCTGGGTACGCTTTTGGGTGCAAGACAACGGCAATGGCCTCACCACCGCTCAAATGAAGCATTTATTCACGCCATTTACACACCTCGGCCGGGACAATCAAAACCCGGGTGGTTTAGGGCTGTCTGTCGTGCGGCGCATTTTGGAAAAACTGGGCGGAAAGGTTAGCGTTGAAAGTCAGGTTGGCCAAGGATCAGTATTCAGTTTCATGCTGCCATCTACCGGCCAATCAGCGCTGGCCGCAGCCGCAGATACCGATACAGCTGGCGCCCTGGCACTCACCGAGGGCTGACAGGCTCCCCTCTTCAGAGGGCGTCGCCATTTTGATACCCCATACAAACCGAATCGTTCCCTCTCCCTGGCCCAGCTCTGCCCTACAGCTGCAGCACCCGATCGCCGCAGCCACGCCCCTGTGCCGTCCCGCTTAAGGTTTACACGAACTGGATGATATGAGATAATGGCGGTAGTAACTACAATCGCTACACTGACATCGGAACTTCCACCCACGCCCGGGCAAATCAGAAACAAGTTCGATGCGTCACCACGGAAAGCTCGGCACAGCCGGCGCCTGGTGACACTGGTCCCGAAATGCCCACACGATGGGGGAGCCTGATAAGTTTCGAGCGCTGCGCCCCAACGACCACGCGGTGCGTTCTTCTCGAAAGCCCGATATCAGTTAATCAGCTTAGGAGGATCGTATGAGTCGAGATAACTGGGATATTCCCGAAGTTTTCCGCCGTGCTATGGAGGAAGGTGGCTGGGCAAATAGAGGTGGAAACGGCGGCGAAGGCGGCGAGGGTGGTGAGGGCGGCGACGGCCGTCCCCCGATTCCTCCCGTCATGAGAAACCCGCTGCAGTTTAGCCGCTCTTTCTGGGTGATCGCCATCGTGGCTGTTTTCCTCCTGAGCCTGACCTGGATAGTCAATACCTACACCGAATGGCTCTGGTTCACCGCTCTATCCTACCGTGAAGTATGGCTGAAGCAGTGGGCTGTCGAGGTGGTCAGCTTTCTGGTTGCCTTCGCCATCGCCGCCGCCATTCTGTTAGTCAGCTGGCACCTGGCCCGGAAACGCGCCATCAGCGCCACCCCTCGCTTCAACCCCCAGATGTTGGACAACAAGGGGATGAAATGGCTCATCACCGGCATCGGCTTATTCCTCGCTTTCAGCTACGCCGGCACCGGCGCCGCCAAATGGGAAGAATACCTCCGGTTTTACTACCGTTCCCCCTTCGGCTTAGCCGATCCTATCTTCAACCGGGACATCAGCTTCTATCTGTTCGAACTCCCGATCTACAACTTCATTCAAGGTTGGCTGATTTCGCTGCTGTTCTTCACCCTCATCGGCACCATCGCCATTTACGCCATCAACAATCTGCCCGACATCCAGCGCGGCCAATGGCAGCCGGCCCAATCATCTGTGCTGCGCCGGCATGTCGCCATCATTGGCACCCTCATCCTGGCGCTGTGGTCATTAGGGTATTGGTTTGATACCTTTGACCTCCTTTACTCCAGCCGCGGCGTCGTCTTTGGCGCCAGCTACACCGATATCCACGCCACCCTCTGGGTCCTGCAGACCCAGATGATTTTGATGGCCTTGACCGCCTTGGCCGTCGCCTACAACATATTCCGCCTCAATCTACGCCCCGCGCTGGCTACCGCCGCTCTTTGGCTGGTCGCCACCATCCTGCTGGGCGGTATCTACCCCGGCCTCCTGCAGCGATACGCCGTAGAGCCCAACGAGATCGTCCGCGAAAGCCCTTACATCAGCGATAACATCAAATTCACCCGGATCGCTTTTGGCTTGGAAGACATCCAGCCCAAGATCTTCTCTCCGATTACCGATTTGCAGCAGCACGATGTCGACGACAACCCCGCCATCATGAACAATATCCGTCTCTGGGATTATCGTCCCCTGCAGGCTACCTATGAGCAGCTGCAGGCGCTGCGCCCCTATTATCAATTCGGAGAAGTCGATATCGACCGCTACATCATCAACGGCGAACAGCGCCAGGTGATGCTGGCTACCCGGGAACTGAACAAGGCCAATCTGCAGAACCCTACTTGGGTTAATCGCAACCTGGAATTCACCCACGGTTACGGTATCGTCATGAACCCGGTCAACCAGGTCACCGAAGAAGGGCAGCCCGAGTTCTTTATTCAAGATCTACCCCCGCAGAGCAAAGTGGACATCCAGGTCACCCAGCCTGAGATCTATTACAGTGAACTGACCACCGACTCCGTCTTCGTCAGCAGCGGGCGCGAAGAATTTAGCTACCCCAGCGGCGACAAAAATGTATACAGCTCCTATGCCGGGACTGGCGGTGTCTTACTGGACACCTTCTTGAAGCGGATCGCTTTTGCCATCCGCTTGGGCGATTCCAATGTACTCCTCAGTGATGAAATTGACGCCGGCACCCGGGTTCAGTTCCACCGCCAGCTGCAGGAGCGGATCCAGCAGATCACCCCTTACCTGGCCCTGGACAGCGACCCTTATATCGTAATCAACGATGATGGCCGCTTGATCTGGATGATCGACGCCTACACCTTGAGCGACAAATTCCCTTACGCCACCCCCACCGCCAACCGGTTCAACTACATCCGCAACGCCGTCAAGATCACCCTCGATGCCTACAACGGCACCGTCGATTATTACATCGCTGACCCCGACGACCCGATTATTCAAAGCTACAGCCGCGCCTTCCCCAGCCTCTTTAAGCCGCTCAGCGCCATGCCTGAAGGGCTGAAGGCTCACATCCGCTACCCGGAAGATCTGTTCAATGTCCAGGTTCAGCAATATCTGACCTATCACATGCAGGATGTGCGCGTCTTCTACAATAAAGAAGATCTGTGGCAGATACCCAAAGAGATATTCGCCGGCACCGAACAGGATATGGAGCCCTACTATGTCACCATGTCGCTGCCCGGACAGACCGAAGCCGAATATCTGCTGATCCAACCCTATACCCCTGCCGGCAAGAACAATATGGTCGCCTGGGTCGCTGCTCGCAACGATCCTGCCAATTACGGCGAGCTGGTCGTCTACGAACTGCCCAAGCAGGAGCTCGTCTTTGGGCCTATCCAGGTAGAAGGGCGTATCGACCAGGAGCCCACCATCTCCCAGCAGTTCTCACTCTGGGATCAACGCGGCTCCTCCATCATTCGCGGCAACCTGCTGGTCATTCCGGTTAACGACAGCTTCCTCTACGTAGAGCCCGTTTACCTGCTCTCCGACACCAGCGCCCTGCCCGAACTGAAACGGGTAATCGTCGCCAGCGACAATCGCATCGCCATGGGTGTCACTCTGGAGGAGGCGCTGGAGAATCTGCTCAAAAACGGCGTCGTGGTCGAAGATCTCCTCGTCCCCGAAGACGGCGGGACAGATAGCGGCGGCGCCGTCATCGACAGCCCGACCATCAATCTAGACGCCACCGTAGAGGAGCTTATCAACTCTGCCAACGCCCATTTCGCGGCGGCCGAAGCCGCCCAGCGACGGGGAGACTGGACCACTTATGGTGAAGAGCTGGATGCCCTGCAGCAAGATCTGGCCCAGATGATGGAGCTGACCGGCACCCCCTAAGGGCTTTAGCCCTACACCTCCCGAATAAGAAAGGCCCGCCTGGTTTCGCATCAGGCGGGCCTTATTCATTTCAATCACCGGGCAGCAGCCCGGGTTGGGAAACTGGCTGCGCTTTATTTCTTGCCATTGAGGCTCAGCAGCAGCTGCCCCAACGGCTGCGCCGCCATTGAGGCAACCCGCAGATCCGCGTGATCAAACGACAGATCCCGGGTCATCTGGTTGGGCACCGCCACACAAAACAGCCCGGCCCGCTTGGCCGCCAGCGCCCCGTTGGGTGAATCTTCAAAAGCGACCGCCGAGCCCGCCGCCACCCCCAGCCCATCCACCGCCGCCTGATAAACTGCCGGGTCAGGTTTGCCCCGATCCCCCACATCATCACGGCAGTACACCGCATCAAAATAGCTTCTCAAGCCCAGTCGGGCTAGATGCGGGTCGACCCAATCATGCTTCGAACTGGAGGCCAAGCCAATACCCAGCCCCATTTCCCGCGCCTGCGCCAGGTACGCTTCCACTCCCGGCAGCACCACCTGCGCCGCCAGCAGCTCCTCGTCTCGCCGGCGCCGCTCAGCCATCACCGCATCCCGGTCCAGCCGTCGCCCGACCTGTTCTTCCAGATGGCTGAAAGGATCAAACAAGCCGATGGCGCCGATATTGCTGTTCCAAATATCACGGGGCAGTTCGCCCCCGTACACCGCGTACGTCTCGCGCCACGATTCGAAGTCACTCGTTTCTGTATCTAAAATCAATCCATCAAAATCAAATACAACCGCTTTGATCATAGAGTCCCATTCCTCAATCCGTTTTCCCAATTCTTAACCGCATCGTCGACTGCCCTATTTTCAAAGCACTCTTCCGATCTTCAAAGAACTATCATCTTATCTCAACATTACCCAGCCATCGCTCCGGCTGGCCCATCCCCGCTGCCGGCGAGACCACCTGGAACTGCCAGGTATAGGTAGACCCGTTCACACTGATGCTGGCCTCATACCGATCGCCTACCGTCAACGGCTGCCGCGGCAGTATCACCACCGCGTCCCGCAGCCCCAAAATCACCCGTCCCGTACTTTGCTGGTAGGCGTCGCCGGCGTTGACGTAGCTGTTCTCGTCCAAAACGCAGTGCGCCAGATCGCCGTCAGGCCCGCTGAACCGGCTGCCGCTCACCTGTGGGTCGACGTCACCGGTTCCCAGCTGCAGGATGATCGCCGGCCCCGTAGGTGCCGTATAACCGCTGCAGCTGCTTAGTGGGTCCGGCCATTCATTCCCGTAAAATTGGGTCAGCCACAGCGATCCTTCATCTTTCGGGTACATGATCGGAAAGCTGATCCCTGCCGGCAGGCTGCCCCGCCCCCGCGACACATCCACGGTCGCCCCCATCTGCCAGGTGCCGATCGCCTCCCGATAACTGCCGAAGCCGGTGACACTCAGCTCGGGGTCAATCATGCTCACCCCATGAAAGGGGGCTGACATCCAATAATTGATTGCCGCTTCATCCGAAGAACCTGTCGCGCTGCTCACGTAGACGTTTCCATTTCTCCCGGCGGCATCTCCCTCATCGGTATACCAGGCGCTGGTATTGGCCTCATCATGGGTAATAGCATCTTCTTTTACCATATACCGGCTGTGCAGCACGCCGCCGGCAGACCATCCCGCGTTCTCACTTAACGATGGCAGTCCCGCCAAAGCCCGGAACTCGTTGGCATAGTTGAGCCAGCCAGGCAAGACGGGCGGCGCCGTCGTCGGCGTCGATTCCGGCTTGAGCACCACCGGCAGGTAATTGGGTGCTGGCGTCGGCGTCCGTGATGGGACTGTCTGCAGGTTCATTGAATCAACCCCAGTTTCCGCTGATATCGCCATCGCTGACAGCACCATCATACCCAACAGGATAACCACCACAGCCAACAAAGTTACACTGCCGTATGCTCGTAGTTTCTCCATGGCCACCTCTTCAAGAACGCTGCGTTTTGCTGATCGCTGTCCACCGCTGCCTGCCAGCGGGCCGCATCTTCCGGAACAGCCCTATTCTACCATGCCCGCCCCGGACATCATCAAACCTCGTCCCCAGATGGCGCTAATCCGCCAGCGCCGCCTCTGTCGGCAGGAGCCCTCCCATAGCTGGCGCCAACCGGAATAGTCGCCACAAAATCGGCAGGGTCACCACGTTGAGGCCGGCCAACAGCCAAAACACCGGCACAAAACCGATGTTATCCGTCAGGCCGGTGGCCACCCCTTCCCCGACAGCCGTCCCGATGTTAGACAGCGCCATCATTACAGCGAACATGGAGGCCGCGATCCGGCTGTCCGCCAACCCCATCGCCAATGCCACAAAGAGCGTCTCCTGGAAACCCCAGGCGATCCCCCAGGCCACCCCCACCAGCAGCAGTATATTGAGATTCGCCGCCAGCCCGATCAGGACCGCTCCCAGGGAAATCGCCGCCGCCGCCCCGAAGGCGCTCCGCCGCCGGCCGATGCGGTCGATCAACAAGCCGCCCCCCAACGCTCCGATCACCGCCCCCACGCCTCGCAGCGCTCCGTATTGCCCGATCATCTGCTCCGAAGCATGGAAACTGCTGCTCATGAAATAGGTCACCAGCCCATCCACCCCGAAAGAGACAATGGAATAGACGATGGCGTAGGCGCCGAACATCAGGAACACCGGCTTGCCCAAAGCCCGGAAAGCCCCCCATTCAAACGCTTCCGACGCCGGCCGCTGCTTCGGCTCTCGGAACCGGCTCACCCACAACAGGGGCACCAGCATCATCCCGGCGATGATCAAAAAGACCACCCGGTACCCCGTCTCCGCCACCATCGCCCCGAACAGCAGCGACAGCACGATAAAGCCCACCGCCCTTCCCCCGACCATACTCCCCTGGACCATCCCCTGTTCATTCGCCGCGCTGCTGTCAATCGCCAGCCCGTCAGCCGAGGAATCAAACAACGCCACGCTGAACGATCCAGTGACGATCAGCGCCGCGAACATTGGAAAATTGCTGTCCGGCAGCACGAAAGAAGCCGCCCCGAACGCCGCTGCCGCCAGCAGCAGCCCCAGGATGATGTAGGGCACCCGGTGCCCGCGCCCGAAAAGGCTCACCCGGTCGCTCAACATCCCGATGAACACCTTCAGCACAAACGGCAGCAGCAGGATGCTGGTCAAAATACCGATCACATCCGGATCGACCCCCAAACCGGCCAGGTACGGCTTCTGAAAATTGCGAAAATACGCCAGGGCGGACCCCTGCACGAAATAGAGCAGGCCGAACATAGTCAGCCGGAAAGGACGGGAATGTTTCATGATGCTGTTTTCTCCTGTTTCAATGCGCCTGTCACTTCATCCGGCTGGCTGCCGGCATCTCAACCTCGCCCCCCGCCGCCCCGCTTCAGCCGATTTTCCTCACCGGCTGCCGTATCACCGTCTTCAGCTTCTCCGGCGCCGTCCGCCGTGGATCGCTCAGGTAAATTTCATGATGCTTGCCCCGCGGCTCACACTGGTTGGCCGGCATAAACTCATGATGCATTTTGGCGATAGTTGGCCCCTCCCCGTCATAAGGCCCGAAATACAGGATCTGCGCCGAAAGCCCTTCGTGGTAGCTTTCCAACCTCAGCAGCGGCAGTGCCGGCAGATCCTTCTTTTCGCCCGCCTGTGCCACACCCGCCTCGAACATTTCTTGATCGATCCAATCCGGCAGCATGATCATCATCGTCCAATCCCAGCGGCTCTTATCTCGGGCGCTGCTGAAGCTCTCCACCTCATCCGCCCACCACAACCCTTCCAGCGGCGGCACTGTATAATCCCGCCCCAGCTCCTTCTTGCTCATGAATTTCAACGGGTAGGCAACCCCGTACAATCCTTCAACTGCCTCTATGTACGACTGCGCCGTGTTGGGATCCCCATGCCCATCAACCATCAAGAACTGCATCTCCGGCACCTCTACCAGGCTGAACGCCTTGGCCGACGGCTGGTACAGATGCTTCAGCTCCCGCTTAAAATCAATCTTGTCCATGACCCCTCCATGATTCACTCCATACTAAACAGCGCTGCTCGCTAGCTGCCCACTGATATGATGAAGAACGGGCATCGGACCTGGCCGATCTTCGTCAGCCGGCATAAACAGCGCCATCCGAACATCACCTAACCGGCTGCCCTTGAACCACATCATAAAAACGGGCCGGATGAAATCAACACCCTCTCTCGCTGGAATTGCCGGCATCAGCTCGGGAACTCACCACACATCGCAAGAACCCAATCCCGTCTCGCACAGGATCCGCTGGATCGTCGGCCCCAGCAATACCAGCAAGAAGATGACCAACAGCTGCAGCAATGGGATGACCACCGCCATGCGTCGGTACCAACGCCAACAGTGCGCTTCATCACCCCACGCCTTAACCAAAGAACGTCCCCGCCAGGTTGTGATAAGAGACGAAGCCAGGGCGGCAAATGGGGTCAAGAAACACGAGACCGTGCTGAATCCGATAAGAGAACCTGTATCCCATGCCAGCACCAAGAAGACAGCCCCGTCGACAAACAACAACAGCAGCCCGAAAGTTATCCGCCGCCGCTGGGAAATGGCAGCAGAGGGCAATAACAGTGCCATCAAAGGCCCGGACACGAAAGGCAGCAGCAGCGTCAATATACCAGAAACGAACTGCGGCATCGTTTCACCTCCATCAAATACTGTCAAACAGGGCGCCGCAGCTGCTGCACCGGAAGACACGGCGGCGCGTCAGCAGCCATCCTGTCAGTCCGGTCACCAACCCCAGGCCGGTGATCAGGAAATAAAGGCCGCCGCTCATCGCTTGATAAAAGTCCAATCCCAAATTGGTAGAGAGATAGCGGAGCCTCTGCTCGCCAAACAGCGCTTGCTGCTCAGCGCTCAACCCCGCCAATTCCGTCGTCTCCTCATCCCCCTCTACAAAGATCTGCTCGGTAAGGTAATCGGGGATCCCCGCGTCCGCCAGGGTGCTCCGTACCGCTGCTTCAACATCCTGGCCCGTCTCGTTGGTTCCGCGAAGGGTGATAAAAAGATTGAAGCCGCCGTAAACAACGCCGGCGGCAGCCAGCAGCATTAACAATAGGCCCAGCCACTGTCCAGCGCCTCCGCCCCGGCTGACTAAACGCCGCTTCAACGTTCCTGACTGGCATTGTCCACAGGTGACCTGATCCATCTCCCCTCCATTATCAGCCGCCCTGCCTATCCCGCCACAGCCAGGGCTCTCATCAATCATGTAATTGTGGTCGCTTGGTCAAAACACACGCCTGGGTCAGCCGCGCCCTTCATGCCACCGGCACCCGCCCCCGGGCCATCTGGGTATTTCGCATCGTCATCAAAGAGACCCCCACCCCATAGGTGATGAACTCTTTTTCCGGCACGATTTCAACGATACATATCGACTCATGTGTCTCCGGCAGCTCCTGCAGCCCTCTTAACAGCGCCTGCAGCAGCGACTCGTCCAGCTCATTCAGCTCCCGCACCGCCGCTCGGCCAGAGAAAGTGATCGTCGCCGCCGGAATCCGGATAAACGGCATCAACGGAATGCGTTTGGCGATGGGGACCGTGACCGAAACATGCGGGTTGTTGGTCACATGGCGCACTTTCCAGGTCTCCTTCCCCGTGGCCACATACAGCTTGTGATCCCGCACCACATAAACCACGCCCACTGTACGTGATTCATTTTCGGCCGTCACCATCCCCAACACCGCGAATAACTGCTTATCCAACTCCGCCCAAACTTCTTGGCTCGTCAAACTGGATGTCATCTAGATAACCTCCTGTCGCTGTACACCCACCGCCATTCACTCCTGCTATTCTACATCACGCCAGCCCCCCTGTCTTGACCGCCCGCCGCTTTTCTAGGGATCATCTGACAACGCTAAATCACCAGCTCACCCCCTCGTCTCCCGCCATCACCCCCTCTTAGACAAATTGCACAAGAATGAGAATTAAATGATTTGTCATTCTTCCCCTTTGATTTCATTCAAAAACATTGTAGACTATGGTTGTTAATCAAAAAAATACCTTTTGAGGCCAAGACGCCTCCCACGCTGGCAGCTGCCGGGCGTGTGGAGGCGTTTTTTCGTTTGAAATCAAAATCGAGAAATAACTGAAAGAATCTTACAAGTGATGGAGAGTGTTAGATGAGTGGAAATGATGCCAGACTGAAAGCCGTATCCGCGGTGGTCAACTACAAGCCGATCTCGGCTCCCTTGAGCTTTGCCGAGACCCCCACCGGCGACCTCTTCGCCGTCAACGTATTCAACGGCAAAGATTTGAAGAAACGGCTGCCCAAAGCCGCCTATGACTCTATCATGAACACCATCAGCGAGGGCAAGGCGCTGGAAACCTCCATGGCCGACACCGTCGCCGTGGCCATGAAAGATTGGGCCATTGAGAAAGGGGCCACCCACTACGCCCACGTCTTCTACCCCCTCACCGGCATGACCGCCGAAAAACATGACAGCTTCCTGACCCCCAACGGCGACGGCAGCGCCATCGCTGAGTTCACCGGCGAACAGCTCATCCAGGGCGAACCAGATGGTTCCAGCTTCCCCACCGGCGGCAGCCGTCCCACCTTCGAGGCCCGCGGCTACACCGCTTGGGACGTCACCAGCCCCGCCTACATCATGGAAAACCCCAACGGCACCACCTTGTGCATTCCCACCGTCTTTGTCTCCTGGACCGGTGAAGCGTTGGACAAAAAGACCCCGGTGCTCCGCTCATCCAAGGTACTCAACACCCAGGTACAGCGCATCTTGAAGCTGTTTGGCCACATGAACAGCCCCCTGGTCACCGCCAGTGCCGGCGCCGAGCAGGAATACTTCCTCATCGACAAACATTTCTACCTGGCCCGGCCCGATCTGATCACCGCCGAGCGCACCCTCTTCGGCGCCAAGCCCCCCAAAGGGCAGGAATTTGACGACCATTACTTCGGCGCCATTCCCGAGCGCGTCCTCGCCTGCATGTTGGAGACCGAACGAGAGCTGTTCAAGCTGGGCGTCCCCGTCAAGACCCGCCACAACGAAGTCGCTCCCGGCCAGTACGAGATCGCCCCCGTCTACGAAAACGCCAACGTGGCCACCGATCACCAGCAGCTGGTCATGGTCACCCTCAAGCGGGTCGCCTCCAAATACGGCTTGGCCTGCTTGACCCATGAAAAACCATTCGCCGGCGTCAACGGCTCTGGCAAGCATGTCAATTACTCCTTCGGCAACAAGGAGCTGGGCAATCTCCTCGATCCCGGCGACTCGCCCCATGAGAATATCCGCTTCCTGGTCTTCTGCACCGCCGTCATCCGCGCCGTCGACAAATACGCCCCCCTGCTGCGCGCTATGATCAGCTCCGCCGGCAATGACCACCGCCTGGGTGCCAATGAAGCCCCCCCGGCGATCATCTCCATCTTCCTGGGCGAACAGCTGACCGACGTTTTCGAGCAGATCAAGACCGGCAAAGCCACCTCATCCAAACCCAGCGGCATCCTCAACCTGGGCGTAGACACGTTGCCGCCCCTGGCCCGCCATTCCGGCGACCGCAACCGCACCAGCCCCTTCGCCTTCACCGGCAACAAATTCGAGTTCCGTGCCGTCGCCTCCAACCAATCCATCGCCTCGCCGCTGATGGCCTTAAACACCATCGTCTCCGAGTCCCTGGATTACATCGCTACCAAATTGGAAGCCGCCGATGACCTCGACACCGCCATCCAAAACGTCCTGCAGGAAATCCTGCTGGAGCACGGCCGGATCATCTTCAACGGTGACGGCTACTCCGAGGCGTGGCACAAAGAGGCTGAGTTCGAGCGCGGCCTGCCTAACCTGCGCACCACCGCCGACGCCCTCCCCGCCCTCAGAAGCCCGGAAGTCATCGAACTGTTCGAGAAATACAGTGTCCTATCCCAACGGGAGCTGGCCAGTCGGCTGAAGGTCAAATTGGAGCATTACAGTCTGGCCATTCAGGTGGAAGCCCGGCTGATGGTCCGCATGGGCAAGACCCTGATACTGCCTGCCGCCATCCGCTACCTCAAAGAACTGGCTTCCACCACCACCCAGCTAAACGCCCTCGGCATTGAGTTTGACGTCGTCACATTAAGAAAAGTCGCCGGATGCGCCAAAGAGTTGGAAGACAGCCTGATCGCCCTGGAAAGCGAACTATCCCACACAACCGATGACATGGAAGCTGAGGCCCGTCACGCCTGCGATCAGCTGCGGCCGCTGATGACTGCCGTTCGCGCCCATGCCGACGCTCTAGAAGGGGTCATTCCCGACGATTTATGGCCCCTGCCGACCTATCAGGAAATGCTCTTCATCAAATAACCACCGCCTCTCCTTCGCTGAACGTTAGACCGCCTACCTCGGTTCAGCGCCAACCGCGTGCCCGGGCAATCCCTCTAGCCCGGGCACGCATTTCTTTTCCTCCCACTTGCCGTTTGTGGGATGCCCCAATTCGATTACAATTGCGCCTATGGTTTCATCAGGCACTTCCACCCGCCCCCAGGCAGTCTCTGCCCTGCGCGACATCGCCCGTGCTTTGAGTGCCGCCTGGGACCTGGACTCCACCCTGGATCTCATCGCCCGCAAGACCACCGAAGTGATGCAGGTCGATTCCTGCACCATCTACCTGCTCGATCCTGAAAGTGACATCCTGCGCCTCCAGGCCACCACCGGCCTCGCCTCCCGCGCCCTGGGCCGGGCAACCCTCAATGTCGGCCAGGGGATGACCGGTTTTGCCGTACAGCAGCAGCAGCCCGTCTACGCCTCCGACGCTCGCTACGCCCCCCATTTCAAATGGGTAGACGAAGCTGAAGAAGCGGATTTCCGCTCGCTGCTGGCCATCCCCCTGGTCATCGAATCCCAGACCATCGGCGCCATGAATGTCCAGACCATCAAGACCCATGAGTACACTCCCGAGGAGATCGAACTCCTCTCCCTCATCGGCGATTTGGCCGCCGGCGCCCTGGCAAAAGCGCAGCTCTACGACAAGCAGAAACAGCAGCTGGCCGAAATGCGCGCCCTGGCAGAGGTCAGCGAGGTAGTCACCTCCCCCCAATATCTCGATGACATCCTAGATGTAGTCACTGAAATGGCCGCCAAAACCATGAACGCCGCCGTCTGCTCTATCTTTCTGGTCAACGAAGCCGGCACCCACCTGGAACTCCGCTCCGCCAAACGCACCACCAGCCCGTACCGCCATCGCCCCCCGCTTCCCTTGGGAAAGGGTATCGTGGGGCAGGTCGCCGTCAGCGGCAAATCGATATACGTCAAAGATGTCCGTTCCGATACCCGCTATGTCAGCACCGAGCTGGCCCGTTCCGAAGGGCTGGTCTCCCTGCTGGCCGTTCCCCTCAGCGTACGCGACCGCGTCATCGGCGTACTCAACTGCTACACCGCGGATCCCTACGAATTCACCGCCGAGCAGCGGGCTCTGTTTTCTACGCTGGCCAACCAGACCGCCCTGGCTATTCAGAATGCCCGTCTGGTGACCAATACCGCCATCATCCGCGAGATGCACCACCGCATCAAGAACAACCTGCAGACCGTGGCTATGCTGATGCAGCTGCAGATCCCCGACGCCGACCAGCTCGATACCCGGCAGGTGCTGGAGACCAACATCCACCGCATCCGCTCCATCGCCTCGGTCCATGAGGTGCTCTCCGAAAAAGGGTTCCGCCTGGTAGAGGTGAAGGAGGTATTGAATCGCATTGTCCAGGCCACTACCGGTTCAATGACCGGCCCCGATCAAGCCATCTCCATTGACCTCTACGGCGAATCGCTGCTGCTCCCCAGCCGGGCCGCTACCGCCCTGACATTAGTCGTCAACGAGCTGCTCCAAAACGCCCTGGAACACGCCTTCGATCAGCGGGGCCAAGGCCGGATAGAAATCTCCTTCGGCCGGTCCCCGGAGGAGATCATTGTCATCGTCAGAGACAACGGCGTTGGTCTTTCCGCCGGCTATACCCCGGGGTTGGGGTTGGACATCGTCAAGACATTGGTCACCGACGACCTCCAGGGGCGGATCAAGTTCAACCAGCCGCCCACCGGCGGCACCGAAGTGAGCATCCGCATGCCCCGTTCCATCGAACAAGAAATCCGGGATCCGGGGCGCTCGAATAACGAGGGGGTAGAGTGAAGATACTGATAGCTGATGACGAATCAATCATCCGCATGGGGCTGAAAGCGATGCTCCAGGAGCTGGGTTACCAGGTGATCGCCGCCGCCAACGGCCGCGAAGCATTGCAGATGGCCCGCCGCCACCAGCCCGATCTGGCCATTCTAGACATCAAGATGCCATACACCGACGGCCTGCAGGCCGCTAAAGTCCTCAGCCAAAGCCAGCCGATGCCTATTCTCATACTCACCGCCTTCAGCGAAAGCGACCTGATCGAGAAAGCCTCCGATCTGGCCATACACGGCTACCTGATAAAACCGATCAAACCAGCCGAACTCAACGCCGCCATCACTGTAGCCCGTAAACGGTTTCAGGAGAGCCAGGAACTAGCCGCTCGCTCCACCGAGCTGCAGGAAAAGCTGGCCGCCCGCAAGCTCATTGAGCGAGCCAGGGGAAAGCTGATGCAGAACGGTCTCAGCGAAGATCAGGCATACCGCGCCATCCAGCTCTTTGCCCGAGACAATCAGCAGACCATGGCTCAGGCCGCCAAAGCCATCCTCGGCGACAGCTGATCCCTCAACCACCAGCCGCAGCCAGCCGCACACCATTCCCTGCAAGCCCCATGCATCATCAGCCGCAGCCAACCTCCTTCTCCCTCTAGGAGAAGCCCGGGATGAGGGTTCTTCCTCCGCCTCGCGCCGCCAACCACCGATCTGCTTCTAGCCAACCATCTCCATCCTACCTATAATATCTTCGTAGCAGAATCAGGGGCGCTCCGGAGCATACCAACCCGCGTCAACGGCACCCCCCACCATCAAACCCCATGGGGGAACAAGCCGGCGGCCCGCCCCCCAGATGAAGCGGCTCAACAGAGAGAGAACCATGAGCGAGACGAAGGATTTCTTGGCAGTTGATTTAGGCGCATCCAGCGGTCGCGTAATCTGGGGTCAGTTCGACGGCAGCCAGCTCCGCCTCTCTGAAATTCACCGCTTCGCCAACTTTCCGGTACAGCTCAACAGCGGCCTCCACTGGGACATCCTGCGGCTGTGGACCGAGATCAAACAAGGGATCACCAAGGCCGTTTCACAAGAAGGCAGCATCTTCACTGGCCTCGGCCTCGACACCTGGGGCGTGGATTTCGGCCTGCTGGACAAAACCGGCGCCCTGATCGGCAATCCCTACCATTACCGCGACGCCCGCACCGACGGCATGATCGCAGCCGCTTTCCAGCAGGTCCCCCGCGAAGAGATCTTCGCCCAAACCGGCATCCAATTCATGCAGCTCAACACCCTCTACCAGCTGCTGGCCATGCGCGGCACCCCGGCGCTGGAAGCCGCCCATACCCTGCTGCTGATGCCCGACCTGTTCAACTACTGGCTCACCGGCCAAAAAGCGGCCGAGTTCAGCATCGCCACCACCACCCAGTGCTGCGACCCCCGCCAGGCTGATTGGGCCTGGCCTATGCTGGAAAAGTTCGGCATCCCCGGCGGCATCTTCCCGGAGATCATCCCCTCCGGCACCTTACTGGGAGGACTGCTGCCGGAAATTGTCCAGGAAACTGGCGCCTCCGGCCTGCAGGTTGTCGCTCCCGCCTGCCACGACACCGGCTCCGCCGTCGCCGCGGTGCCCGCTGCCGGCGGCAGCTACGCCTGGATCAGCTCCGGCACCTGGTCCATCATGGGCGTCACCGTAGACAAACCCGTGATCAACCCACAGGTCCTGGAATTCAACCTCACCAACGAAGGCGGCGTCGGCGGCACCATCCGCCTCTCTAAAAACATCGTCGGCCTGTGGCTGGTGCAGGAATGCCGCCGCCTCTGGACTGCTCAAGGGGACCGGTACAGCTGGGACCAGCTCACCGAAATGGCCGCCGCCGCTCCCCCATTGACCGCCCTCATAGACCCTGACCACCACGATTTCCTGATGCCCGGCGACATGCCCGCCCGTATTCAAGCATTCTGCCGGCGCACCAACCAACCCGTTCCCCAGTCCAAAGGGGCGATCATCCGCTGCGCCCTGGAGAGCATCGCCCTACGCTCTCGCTGGGTGCTGTCCGGGCTGGAAACGATCCTGGGATACCCCTTGGAAAAGATCCACATCATCGGCGGCGGCACCCAGAACCTGCTGCTCAACCAGATGATCGCCGATGCCGCCAACCGCCCGGTCATCGCCGGCCCCATCGAAGCCACCGCCATCGGCAACATCCTGATGCAGATGCTTGCCCTGGGTCATATCAGCTCTTTGGCAGAAGGCCGGGAAATCGTGGCCAACTCATTTCCCCTGACCCGCTACCAGCCCGCCGCCGCCGACGCCTGGGAAATCGCCTACCAACGCTTCCTCTCCATAGCAGCCGCCGGCTGAGCCAACCAGAAGGGCCGGTTACGATTACGCTGAACTACGAATAACCGATCAGGTGACGGCATCAGCCTTGCCCGCATCTGTACTTAAAAGCGCAATGTGGTAAAGTAGGCGCCGGCAGCGATCATTGAGACAGGAGCCAACCCATCTCACCAAGCCATTTCATCAGCTGGTCAAAGCTGAACCTTATCCAATATGCGCGGATCTACTGCCAAAGTGTATGCGCGCTTCTAGTTTTACAAACCCAACATCACTTAATTAAGGAGATTTTTCAACCAGATGAAGACCAAATCATTATTACCCTTATTGATCATCCTGCTGCTGGCCCTTACCCTGGTCGCTTGCGGTGGCGGCAGCGAAGAAGCTGACCCCGCACCAGCCAGCGGCGATGTGACCGGCAACGCTGCCGCCGGAGAAGCGTTGTATATGCAGCCGGTTATCGGCAAAAACAGCGCCCCTGGCTGCAACACCTGCCACTCACTAGAAGCCGGGGTGACCTTGGTCGGCCCTTCCCACGCCAGTATGGGCACCAGAGCCGCCTCCGCTGTAGCGGGGCAATCAGCCGAAGAGTTCCTGCATGAATCCATCGTCGATCCCAACGCTGTCATCACCGATGGTTTCACCGCTGGCGTCATGTACCCCGCCTTCGGCACCGACTTGAGCGCCCAGGAAATCGCGGATCTAGTCGCCTTCCTGATGACTCAAAAGTAGTCATCCGGCGCCTCTTCGCCCAAAAATCAACACCAGAAGACGTGCCCTGTGGTCTCTATCACCGGGCACGTTTTGTTTGCCTCACCCCCTTCACACTGGAGGGGATCCTGCAGTTGTCGATCCACCAGCCCATTAGCAGTACAATGATTGAGGTCGAAACCATCGGCAGGAGGAACTCATGGACAGCAAAGCAAAGATACTGTTAGTTGACGATGAAAGCGCCATCACCCTCAATCTGGCCCCCTTTCTGGAGCGAGCCGGTTTCCTGGTTGCCGTCGCCGATGACGGCGAAGAAGCGCTGCGCCAGATCGCCAGCTTCTCACCCAACCTGATCGTCATGGACATCTTGATGCCCCGTATGGACGGCCGCGCCGTGCTTCGACGGCTGCGCCAGGAAGATAATTGGGCGCCGGTCATCCTCCTCACCCAGGTCGGCGAAGCCGTAGAACGCGCAATGGCGTTGGAGGAAGGGGCCGATGATTACCTGAACAAACCCTTCGACCCCCATGAGCTGGTGGCCCGCATCCGCGCCGTCCTCCGTCGGGCCCAGCCGGGCCGGCGCCCTTTGACCGCCTCCCATCAGCTGGTCAGCCACCAGCTGACCCTGGACCGGGTGGCCCGCCGGGCTCACTTGAATCAGCAGGAACTCTCCCTGACCCCCAAAGCGGTCACCCTGCTGGAATACATGATGACCCATTCCGATGAACTGATGACCAGAGACCGGCTGCTCGATGCCGTTTGGGGATGGGATTACCCCACCGGCACCCGCACCGTCGATACCCGTATCGCCGAGCTGCGCCGCGCCCTCAACGACGACCCCACTGCCCCCCGTTACATCGAAACCGTCCCCGGCCAGGGCTACCGCTTTGTCGGCATCGTCCATGGAGATAGCTCATGAGAAAATGGTGGCTGCTGGCAGTCATCCCCCTCACCCTGGCCATGATTGCCGCTACCTGGTGGCAGAACAGCGGCTGGCCCAACCCGGTCGTCTATATACGCGCCAGCTTGAGCACCCTTCTCCTGGGGCTGGGCATGCTCCTGAGTCTGCTCGCCCTGATCCTGGTCAGCCGTCACCAAATGCGTCAAAAACAGTCTAAAGAAATCATCAAACTGCGGGCGCAGTCAGTCGAAGAGCGCCGCCGCTTCCTGCAGCGGCTCGACCACGAGCTCAAGAACCCCTTGATGGCCATCCGCGCCGGCCTGGCCAACTTCAACAACGCCCCGGATGCCGCCACCGGCAAAGGCGCCCTGACCAGCGTCGAAGCCCAGACCGTCCGTCTCAGCCGGCTGACCGCCGATCTGCGCAAAATCGCCGAGCTGGAAACCCGCCCCCTGGAATGCTCCAACATCGATCTCACCGAACTGTTGGAAGAAGCCGTCGCCCTGCTCAAGGACAAACCAGGCGCCGAAAGCCGCCGGCTGCAGCTCACCATCCCCCGGGCCCCCTGGCCCCTGCCCGTCATCCGCGGTGATTGGGACCTCATCTTTCTGGCCGTTTACAACCTTCTGGAAAACGCCATCAAATTCACCGAAGCCGGCGAAACCGTGGAGATCCGCGCCCGCGAAGATGACAGCACCGTCCTCATCGAAATAGCCGACACCGGCCCCGGCATCGAAGCATCTGAAATTCCCCACGTCTGGAAAGAGCTCTATCGCGGCAAAGGC
Organism: Chloroflexota bacterium; assembly: GCA_024640485.1. Taxonomy (GTDB): domain Bacteria; phylum Chloroflexota; class Anaerolineae; order Promineifilales; family Promineifilaceae; genus JAHEEY01. The sequence goes on from JAHEEY010000011.1 coordinate 22,130, forward strand.
GGCCGCGCCGTCCCCGGCAGCGGTCTGGGCCTGGCTCTGGTCAAAGCCGTCGCCGAACGCCACAACGGCGATGTCTCCCTCCACAGCCGCGCCGGCCAGGGCACCGTCTTCACCCTCCAACTCCCCATCACCGGCTGTTAGCCAGCCACCCACCGGCTGTTAATGTACGGGCGAACCTGCGTGTTCGCCCCCCTGCGTGTTCGCCCCCCATGTGTTCGCCCCAGGCAATTCGCTCCCCTAACTGCGCCGCAAAGCCGTTTGGGCGGCATGATAGCCGCACATGCCGTGGACACCGCCCCCTGGCGGCGTCGAAGATGAACATAGATACACCTTGCTGAGGGGCGTGGTGTAAGGATTGAAGCGGGGAACGGGTCGAGTAAACAGCTGCCGCCAGTTCTGCACCCCGCCGTTGATGTCGCCGCCGATATAGTTGGGGTTGTACCGCTGAAAATCATCGGTATTCATGGTATGACGGCCGATGATGCAGTCGCGAAAGCCAGGAGCAAAGCGTTCAATCTGCGCTTCAATCGCCCCACTCATATCCACACTGCTGCCGTTTGGCACATGGCAGTAGGCCCAGCCAGTGTGCCTGCCCTCCGGCGCCCGGCTCTCATCAAACACACTCTGCTGGGTTACCAGCGTAAAGGGACGCTCCGACAGTTCGCCTCGCCAGATCAACCGTTCGCTCAAAGCGATCTCATCCAGCGTCGGCCCCAGATGCACCGTCCCGGCCCGGCGGCACGCCTCCGCCCGCCACGGTATTGGCTCGCTCAATGCCCAATCCACTTTGAACACCCCAGGCCCGTGACGGTACCGTTCTAGCTGCCGGCGATAACCAGACGGCAGCGTCTCTCCTGTCAGAGCCAGCAGCTGCCGTGGTGTGACATCAAGCAGCACCGCCCGCGCCGGCGGCAGTTCAGACAGTGATTTCACCTCATGATTGGTGGCAATCTCACCGCCC
>JAHEEY010000285.1 GCA_024640485.1 Chloroflexota bacterium
TGTTCTGGGTGCTGGCGATGATCAACACCGTCAACATGCTCGACGGCCTGGATGGGCTGGCCACCGGCGTGAGCACCATCGCCTCGCTGCTGTTCGCCTGGCACAGCTACCGGCTGGGCCAAACCACCGTGGCCCTGTTCCCGCTGGCGTTTGCCGGCGCCCTGCTGGGCTTCCTGCGCTACAATTTCGCCCCCGCCAACATCTTCCTGGGCTCCGCCGGCGCCTACCTGCTGGGCTACCAGATGGCCACCCTCTCCATCCTGTCGCCGGCGAAATTGTCCACGGCGCTGCTGGTGATGGCAGTGCCCATCCTGGACGTCGCCTGGCAGATCATCGACCGCCTGCGCCGGGGACAGCATCCGTTTCAGGGGGATCGGGGGCATCTCCATTTCCGACTCTCTGACGGCGGCCTGCCCACCCGGACCATCGTCTCCGGCTATTACGCCGTGGCCATCGCCTTCGGTATGGTGGCCATCTTTGCCAGCGGCTTGACCAAGCTGATCATGCTCTTTTTGCTGATGCTGTTGGTGCTGGCGCTGCTCATCTGGCTGACTGGGCGCACTGCCGCCAAACGGCGGTAAACTGGTCGATTTCAACCTGTAGATATCGTGGCATCATCCGCCAAAATCTGGAATAATATGAACGGTACTGGATCCTCAGGGGATGATCCTGAAAGCTGATTGGTCGACAGTCTCACAAAACAGCAGCCGGCTGCCGCCGCTGCCGGAAAGGTGTTGTTCCTTTCCCGCCAAGTGGTGTCCAGCGTTGAACTCATAAGGGGTGACTCATGAAAATGCGCGACGTGTTAGGCTTGATCATGGGGGGCGGACAGGGCACCCGGCTCTATCCATTGACCAGGGACCGGGCCAAGCCAGCAGTGCCGCTGGCGGGCAAATATCGGCTGATCGATATCCCAATGTCCAACTGCCTCAATGCCGGCATTGAGAAAATCGCCATTCTGACCCAGTTCAACTCCGTTTCCCTCCACCGCCATATTTACCGCACCTACAACCGGGACATGTTTTCTTCCGGCTGGACGCAGGTGTTGGCTGCCGAACAGACCCCCCGCAGCGGCGACTGGTACCAGGGGACGGCCGACGCGGTCCGCAAACAGGTGCTGGAGATCCGCGAATCCGGCTGCAAATATGTGCTCATACTGGCCGGCGATCATCTATACCGGATGGATTACAGCGAATTTGTGCAGCAGCATGTCGATGCCGGCGCTGATGTCTCCATCGCGGTACAGCCGGTGCCCCGGGAAGATACCCATGGGCTGGGCATCCTGAAGATGGACCCGCACGGTCAAATCACCCGCTTCGTTGAGAAACCGAAGACCGAAGCCCAGCTGTCCGGCCTGGAGAGCGGCGACGATCCCGACAAGCCGTTCATGGCCTCTATGGGGATTTACGTCTTTGCTGCCGAGGTGCTTTTTGAGCTGTTAGAGGCGGAAGGGGATGATTTCGGCAGCGAGATCATCCCGGCAGCCATTGACACCCATCGGGTGATGGGCTACGTCTTCAAAGGGTATTGGGAAGATATCGGCACCATCCGCCGCTATTACGAAGTAAACCTGGAGATGGCTAACCTGGACTCCAAGTTTGATTTTTACCTCCCGGAACGCCCCATCTACACCCGCCCCCGGTTCCTGCCGTCCAGCGAGATTGACGATACCTATTTCGACCGGGTGCTGATGACCGACGGCTGCCGCGTGCAGAGTTCGCAGATCAGGAACTCGGTCATTGGCCTGCGATCAGTCATCTACGCCAACTGCCGGATTGAGGCCTCCATCGTCATGGGCGCTGATGTCTATGAGACGGAAGAGATGAAGGAAGAGAATATCAGGCTGGGCCGGCCCCACATCGGCATCGGCCAGGGCTCCCAAATTTCCACCGCCATTATCGATAAAAATGCCCGCATCGGTCGAGATGTCCAGATCCGGGCGATAGCAGACCGGCGCGACAGCGAGACAGAACATTGGGTCTCTAGAGACGGCATCGTCATCGTGCCCAAACGGGCGATCATCGCCGATGGTACCATTATCTAGGACTGTCAATTCATGTAGGAATTGGGGGTGAAGCGGGCGGCTTACTCTGTTTCGGCAAAAGCCGCCGCGTCTTCCGGGGTGTCGAAATGCTTGTCGGTGAGCACGTGGACCTGCTGGCTTTTCACGTGGACAATCACCGGCAGCCAACCATGATCTTCAATCGGGGGGCGGATGGCACCAACCATCCCGCCCCCTTTTTTACGCGGAAACTGCCAGATCGTCCAATGGAACAACTCGTCGAAGCTGAGCTCCGTCGGCTTGTCCAGGTTGAGAGGTATTCCGGCGATGGTCCGTTTCTGCTTGCTCATAGCGTTCTAGTTTGCCCCTCTGTGAAAGCGGTGCAACCGCTGCCTGATGTCGGGACTTAATCAGCTTCTCCCAGCATGATCCGCAGCACGGCTTCGGTGTCAGCCAGGTTTTCCAACAAATGATCAGGTCGATGCGTGGCTAGGGTGTTGGCGGAATGCCAGCCGCTGGCGACGGCGATCGCGGTTGCCTTTCCGGCACGAGCGCAGAGAATGTCAGCCGGCGTATCGCCAATAATCACCGTATTGGTACCAGTAAATCCGTGATCGGTCAACTGATTTGCCCGGGCGATGGCCACTGCCGGCAGGGCATTGCGGTCAGCCCCATCCGATCCATACGCCCCCACCACGAACTGCTCCGGGTCGATACCGGCGCTGCGCAGCTTCAAGGGGGCGGTCAGGCTGACGTTGCCGGTCAGCAGCCCCAGGATCACATCCGGCCTGTTCCGCAGCGCCTCCAGCAGCGGCAGCACCCCTTGGCAAGGGGTCAACGCCCGCTCTGGAAAGATAGCCACCGCTTTTTCAGCCATCAGCTGGTACGCCTGGGGCAGCTTGGCTTCGATCTGCGCTTTGGGAATGCCGGCGGCGGTCAGCAGATCGGTGATGATCATCGGATCGGTCTTGCCGTCCATCCGGTAGCTGTCGATAGGCCCGGTGGTGCCGAACATCTCCAGCAGCATGCTGGTCATCGCCATCCGCCCGGCGCCGTTGCTGCGCAGCAGGGTGCCGTCTATGTCAAAAAGCAGCAGTCTCATCAGATTAAGCCAGCCGCTTGCAGCAGCGCTGCCATTGGGGGCCAGACGGGGGACGCCGGCATCGGACGCGGCGGCACCGCCGGCCCCACCGGGATGCCCCGTTCTGCCAAAATCGTCTTGATACCCCCGATCCGCTTGCCTGCCGGCATCAGCGCCAGCAGCTGGTTGATGGTCCGCTGGTGGGACCTGGCTGTTTCCAGGTCGCCGGCGGCAGCGGCGGCGGTCAGGGCCACATACGGCTCCGGAATGGCGGTGCTCAAGCCGCTGATCAAGCCGTCGACTCCCAGGGCCAGCAGCCCCAGAGCCACGCTTTCATTGCCCGCCAGCAGGATGAAATCAGCCGGGGCGGCGTCGCGCACTGCTCGCACCGCGTTGGCGTCCTTCTGGCTGCTCTTCATACCTGCCATAGAGGGGATCTCCCGGCTGAGCCTGGCCGCCAGCGCCGGGCCGACCCCGTTGACCGCCATATGGGGGATGTCGTACATCAGCAGCGGGGTGTTGGGGGCGGCGGCGGCCACCGCGGCGTAATAGCCGGCCAACCCGTCGTCGTCCATGCCGTAGTAGTAGGGGGTCACCGCGGCGATGCCGTCGGCCCCCAGGGACTCGGCATGGGCCGCCAGGGCCACCGCATCCTTGAGCCGGTTGGCCCCTACATGGAGCAGCACCGGCACCCTGCCCTCAGCGGCATCCATCGCTGCCTGGTGCAGCCGCATCCGCTGGCCCGGCTCCAGCAGGATTCCTTCGCCGGTGGTGCCGCCCACGAAAAGCCCTTTGACGCCGGCGTCCATCAGGAAATGGGCCAGCTGGGCGGTCACTGCCGGATTGACGGTATAGCCGTCATCCATCAGCGGCGTGGACAGCGCCGGTGAGACCCCGTTGGAGAGCCGCGCTTTCAATGCTTTGATCTTTGCTTTCATAGACGATCCTCAGTTAGGTGGCTGGCTGCCGGTGGTCCGGCAGCCAGATTCGATTCAGAAAACTCCGGCAGATGCCGGCTTGCTATCGCCGCTAAAGGTATTCCGCTTCCGCTTCGGTCAGCGCTTCCACGAAGATCTTCATCCCCTCGTCAACCAGGTTGCGGGGGATATTCAGGGGCGGGGTTATCCGGATGGCGTTGGCCCCGCAAGGGATCATCAGCAGCCCTTTCTGGAACGCCTTCTGGATGATGGCGTTGCGCAGATCCACCGCCCGCTCTTTGCTGGTGTGGTCTTTGACGAACTCCATGCCGATCATCAAACCGCGTCCGCGCAGGTCGCCGATGCTGGGATGCAGCGTTTGCAGCTGTTCCAGGGTGTTCATGATGTAGCTGCCGGTCTCGGCGGCCATCTGCATCATCCCTTCTTTTTCAATCACCTGCAGGGTGGTCAAGGCGGAGATGGCCGCTATCGGGTTGCCGCCGAAGGTGCTGCCGTGGGCCCCGGGGCCCCAGGTCATCAGCTCGCGCCGGGCCATGATGCCGCCGATGGGCATCCCGCTGCCGATCCCTTTGGCGAAGCAGGTGATGTCCGGCTCGACCCCTTCATGCTCGCTGGCCCACCATTGGCCGGTCCTGCCGGCGCCGCTCTGGATTTCGTCCGTGATCAGCAGAATGCCGTACTTGTCGCAAATCTGGCGCAGCCGGGGGAAGAAGTTGGGCGCCGGAACCAGATAGCCCCCTTCACCCTGGATGGGCTCTACCAATACCCCGGCGATGCCGTGGGGGGAGACCAGGTTGCGGAACACTTCGTTTTCCAAATAGTTGATCACGGTGTCGCCGTAGCTCTCACCCTCTTTCTTGTGCAGCAGCGGGCGGTATTCGTTGGGGTACGGCAGGTGATGGACCTGCAGCGCCGTCTTGTAGCGGGCCCGCTGCACCGCTTTGCTGGCGGTGAACGACAGGGAGCCCAATGTGCGCCCGTGGAAGGCGCCCATGAAGCCGATGAACTTGTGCCGTCCGGTGTGGTGCATGGCCAGCTTGATCGCCGCTTCCACCGCTTCGGTGCCGGTGTTGCCCAGGAAGACCAGGCTGTCCTTCATCGGCGCGATTTCCTGCAGCTTCTCCGCCAGTTCAATCGCCTGCGGGTAGTAGAAGTCGCTCAGGCAGATGTGCCAGAACTTATCCAGCTGCTGCTTGACCGCTTCCACCACTGCCGGATGGCGGTGGCCGGCGTTCATGACCGCGATGCCGGCCATGAAGTCGATATAGCGGCGGCCGTCCATATCCCACAGCTCAGACCCTTCAGCCCGGTCCACCACCAGGGCGTATTCGCGGGTGTATGACGGTGATAGGCTGACCACATCCCGTTTGATCAAAGCCTGCCCAATGGGGCCCGCCCCTTTCATGTTCGGTGTCATTTCTCTCTCCAATGTGTAATAAGGCAAAAATTCAGCACAGCAGGGCGGCTCCGCTGATGCCCACAAATGTTCCCCCTGATGCCCATCGACTACTCTGGTTCGATAGTGAACATCAGCGGGTACCCTTCCAGTGACGCCGCGAAATGGGCTTTGCCCACTCGCAGCTTGGCTTCACTCAAGGGATAGGTTGCCACATAGGCGACCCCCGACGTGTGGGCCGCGTAAGTGACTTGCTCCGCCTCCAAAGAACTCAACTCAAACACTCTCATCAAAATGTTGATCACCAGCTCGTACGGGGTGACTTCATCATTGTGAATGTAGACCCGGTATGGGGGCTCGATCGCTTCCTGCATATCGGCGATTTTGCCTACTTCTGGGACTGCCAGCGAATCTCCACTCATGGGCACCGATTATAGGCAGGCGATTGAGTTAAAGCAATGAATGATAGGTCCTACCTAGAAGGCTACAGCTCCTCCCGGCTGAAGCGGAGGATGGCGGCGACGGTGAAGGCGATCACCATCACCACCGCCACGATGACCGGCTGCCACGATTCCGGCAGCGTGCCGCTGATCACCGCCTGGGCCACTGAGGGCGCCTCCGGCTCGCCAAAGGGGAACGCCAGCCGGTACGGGATCACGTTGTCTATCCACGGCGCCACCCCCAGGATCAGCTGGGAGCCCAACAGCAGCACCAGGGGAATGCCGATGACCGGCCCCCGGGAATTGAACAGGGTTCCCAGCAGCAAGGTCAGCGACAGCCAGTAGAGCATCGAAAGGGTCAGGACAACCATCCCTAACAGGAATGCCCCCAGCGGCGGGCCGGGATCGCTCCACAGGGTGATGCCGGCGAAGGCCACCAGCCCCGGCACCAGCACCGCGGTCACGGTCAGCGCCAGGGCGTTGCCCAGCA
>JAHEEY010000012.1 GCA_024640485.1 Chloroflexota bacterium
CAAATAGGGTGTAATCAATCGGCGGGCCATCCAGCTCAGTAGTTGGGCGGCTCCACTCTGGCGCTTTGCTGACACTGAAGAGAACGGCGATGTCGCGGTCGGCGGCGGCCGCCACCAGGTTATCCAACTCAGCGAACCGTTCTACCGAATAGCTGTCCGGGTTTGGTTGATACAGCTTCCACGACACCTGCACCTTCACCCAGCCTGCTCCTAGCGACTGCAGATTGTCGAGCAGCCGAGGGATGTCCTCCTGATGCAGGTGGATCTGAACGCCGAAATCACTCCGGCTGATGGGGGCACCTTCATAGATCGGGTAGCTGGGTGTGACTGTGGGCGCTGTTGTCGGGGCGGCGGTACTCGTCCCCTGCCCGCTGGACGTCAGTGGCAGGTACAAAGAGCTGGGCGTACCGGCTGCGGCTTCCGGGAGCGCGGTGGGCGCGGCCCTGGTTGATTCAGAGATGGCGGCGGGTGCTGCCGTCGGCGTGGCTGGTTGATCCGCCGTCTTTTGACAGCCGAACAGCAGCAATGTGATCGTCAGCAGCAGCATGCGTGTTTGGTTAAGCATAGCGGTCCATTCTATGGGATAACGGCTGCTAAATCAATTTGCGGATAGTTTGGCGATGCTGGCTAACCCTATTGGGCAGGGGAGCCGGGGACCGCTAAAATAACGACATGGCAACACGTTACCCTATCCCGGCAGAAGAAGCCCGAATAGAGATTAAGGTCAAGAACTCCCGTTTCATCGCCTCTGGGGCGCCAGTCTTCAGCGTGGCGGAAGCCAAGGCGTTCGTGGCCCGCATCAAAAGTGAATTCAGCGATGCCAGCCACAATGTGCCCGCCTATCAAGTGGGGTTCGGCCCGTCGACTATCGCCCACTGCAGTGACGATGGCGAGCCGTCGGGCACTTCCGGGCGGCCGGCCCTGGCAGTGCTGCAGGGGAGTGGTTTTGGCGATATCGCGGTGGTGGTCACCCGCTACTTCGGGGGCACCAAGCTGGGTACAGGGGGGTTGGTCAGGGCATACGGCGATGCCGTTCGGGAGCTGTTGGCGGTGCTGCCGCGGGCAGAGAAGGTGCCCACCCATACGGTGATGCTTTCCCTGCCGTACAGTATCTATGAGCAGCTGAAACTGCTGGTGGCGGCGTGGAACGGCCGGCTGCTGGATGAAGTTTTCGCCGCCGACATCACCCTCACCATCCAGTTCACGGTGGAGCGGTTTGATGGTTTTCAGGATGCGCTCAGAGAGCTGTCTCACGGCAGTCTGGAGGCGGTGATCATGGAGACCAACGAAGCCACTATCATGCCTATAGGCACTTTCAACCAAGATAGCTGAAGGGGCCCTCACTCCCCCCGATCAATCTTTCTCCCCAGGTACAGGATCGCTGCCGACAGCATGCTGGCGGCGGTGACGATGCTCCAGCTCAGCTGGCTGAGCCGACGTTCCAACCGTTCCTGGTGTTTGACCGTAGATGGATCGGGTACTGCCTGAACTTTCAGATTCCCCGATTCGGCAGCGTTCAGCAGCCGCCTGGCCTGGGCCGGTACCGCGATTGCTGATTTAGCCAGTTCCAGCAGGGCATCGAGAGTCAGCTGCCGCCCTTGCTGATCGCTGACCATGCTCTTGGCGAATTTCTCAATGTGGTACCAGGGGTTGATCTCCGGATCCAGGATTGAAACCAGCCCGGAAAGCATGCCCATCGCCCGGCCGAGATAGATGAAATCCTGGGGGATCTGAAAGGGGAAATCAAAGAGGAGATCGCGGAATTCGATGCCCAGCTCCCGGATCTCCTGAGGGTCAGGCCTGGCTAGCTCCAACAGGTTTCTGCCCCACATGCGGTCCAGGAAGACACCCTCTGCCTCGACCAGACGTTCCAGGTCGGCACTGGGCAGTAGGAAACCGAGATCGCCAAACACCTCTACCAATTGGCCCGGGTTCCGCTGGGTGGCGCTGATCAGCAGTTTGCGCAGGTTCTCGCCAGTCAAGTCTGGCACCCGTCCCACCATGCCGAAGTCGACGAATATCAGCCAGAACGGCTTGCCCCCGGATTCGCCTTCCACTGGCCAAGGGATATCCGTTCTTGGCCGTATGAAAAGGTTTCCCGGATGAGGGTCGGCATGGAAGAATCCGGCCTCGAACACCTGGCCAAAATAGGTGTCCAGCAGGCAGGTGGCCACTTCCTTGGGATCGATCCCCGCGGCTGTCATGCGTTCGATGTCGGTGATCTTGATCGACTCCACATCTTCCAGGACGATGACCCGAGCGGTGGAATGTTCCCGGTAGACGGCAGGGATATACACACGCTGGTCATTCTGGTACATCTCGGCAAAACGTTCGGCATTGTCGGCTTCTGCTTCGTAATCCAGCTCTTCCCACAGCGTCTTGGCGAACTCTTCCATCAATGCTGGCATGTCTGCCCGGCGCCGGATGGGACGGTAGCGCATGGTCCAACGCGCCACGACCGCCAGTGCCGCCAGGTCGGTACGGACGATCTCTTCGATATGAGGCCTTTGAACCTTAATAATCACCGGTTCGCCCGCATCCGCGGCTGGATGGCTGGGGAGGAGAACCGCCCGGTACGCTTGCCCCAGGGAAGCGGCAGCGATGGGCTGCTCATCGATATGGCTGAAGCGGGCAGACAGTCGGCCGAGATCTGCTCTCAATACGTTCCAAATGCGATCCGCTGGTTCAGGTGGGACTTCATCCTGCAGCCCTTGAAGCTCTTCGGTAATTTCAGGCGGTAGTACGTCCACTCGGGAGCTGAGGAACTGACCTAGCTTGATCAATACGCCGCCCATTTGCACAGCCGTTATCCGGTAGCGGCGAGCCCACTGCCGAAACCGGTCGGGGCGTGTCTGCCGGGAATAGCTGTTGATGATCGGGATACGTCCGCCGACGATATCCCAAAGGATCAAATGGATGATTACCCGGCCGAAAAAGGTGAGAATCCGCCGGTAGCGATAGCGGTCGATGATGGGGGAGCTGTCTTCTAGTTGCATGGATGTCGAAATGCTCAGACGTGTCAGGGGGCGTTAGTGGGTCTGGCTCGCACAAGGCCCACGATGATGGGTACCACATACCGTGAACTGGTTTGCCTGACGGTTCTGAAGATAGTGAAAACTGATAAAAAAAGAGCTTCACCCGAAATCGGATGAAGCATCTCCATGCCCCATAGGGGACTCGAACCCCTGTTTCGGCCTTGAGAGGGCCGCGTCCTGGGCCGCTAGACGAATGGGGCCTCTAGCAGCGAGAATTCTAGCAAAATGACCCTTTTCTGTCAAATTGGCACCAGAGGAATGGAGGCCTGCGGGATGTGCCAAAGCAAGCCCAACCAGTAAACGTTACCGCAAAACTGATTTTGACATTTGCTTTCCTTAAAGTATAATTTAGGCAAGACTAAATTCAATAACCAGGGAACCTCTGGCGAGACGCAGATTCGAGTGGTTATGCGGACAGGCTTTCGAAATCATATATGCTGCAAATCGACTAGTTATGTCAATTAAAGCTCGAGGAATTGACGGCGGGCAGCCCCGTTAGGGGTGTTTCTGGCCACTCAGCCGGGTGATCATCTAGAGACATTGGCGTCAGTTGAGTTGGCGGTTTTTATTTGCGGGGTGAGCCGCCCCCGCGAGCGAGGAAACATGGACGGACGCTTATCACAAGCATCACAGGACTACCTGAAGATAATCTATAAATTGGCCAGCCAATATGGGCGGGCAACCACCTCACAAATCGCCGAGAACCTGGAGGTGAAGCCAGCTTCGGTTACCAACATGCTGCAGAAAATGGCCCAGATAGAGCCGCCTTTGGTGAGATATAAAAAACACCAGGGAGTCAGCTTGACCCCGGCCGGCGAGGAGGCGGCCCTGGAGATGCTCAGACACCACCGTCTCATTGAGCTTTTTCTGCATGAAATCCTGGGTTATCCCTGGGATGAAGTACATGAGGAAGCGGAGCGGCTGGAACATGTGATCTCGGAGAAGATGGAGCGCCGCATGGCTGAGGTGTTGGGCAATCCCATGAGAGATCCGCATGGACAGGTGATCCCCTCTCACGATTTGGAGCTGACCGCGACCACGGAATTCCCCTTGAGCGAGCTGCGGCCGCCTCAGCGCGCGGTGATTCGGCGGGTGCACGATGAGGATGCGGATCTGCTTCGCCATCTGGAGCAGCTGGGGCTGCTCCCGCAGGCGACCTTGACCGTCTTCAAGCATGTTTCTTTTGACGGTAACTTGCATATTAAGCTGGATGATCAGGACGAGCCCATCGTCCTGGGCACGCAAATCACCAGCCAGGTGTTCGTCGATTTCGTTGCTGGTCCACAGCTGCCTTAAGAACGAGGCTTCTGCGCCAGCTAGCGCTGTCCGATGACCCGAACCTTGAACTTCATTTCCGGACCGGGGGTAGGAGCGACGCTGAGTTTCATCTGATAGTCAACCGGGTTGAGACGAAGTGTGCGCCGGTGAATTAGGGTGGCCATGCTCAGCATGATTAAAGTCTCGGCCAATCCGGCACCCAGGCAAGCGTGGGGGCCCAAACCGAACGGCGCGAAAGCGCCAGGCTGGCGGTGTTCAGCCCGAGGCTTATGGAACCGCTCGATGTCAAACACATCGGGGTCTTCATAGAATCTGGGCAGGAAATGGGACACGGTGGTGGCCATATAGAGCGGCTCCCCCTCGCGGATCTGATACCCATGGAACAAGAAATCCTGAGTGGCGTTGCGCATGGCGGCGACAGCGATGGGGTGCAGCCGCAGCGTTTCCATCAGCACGCCGTAGCTGATTGGCATTTCGTCTCGCACGGTCTTTGGGGTGATCTCGCCGCCAGCGAAAATCGCCCCAGCTTCAGCCTCTAGTTTGACCAAGATTTCGGGATGCTTCAGCAGTTCGTAGACCATGGCAGAGGTGGTGTTGGCAACGGTGTCTAGGCCGGCGAAATAAGGGCTGAGTACTTCGCTAACCAGGTCTGAATCAGGGATCAGCCCCTTGTCGGCTGCCGACGCCTGGAGCAGATCGTCCAGGAAGTAGGTGGGCGATTCCGGATCTGGCTGATGCTGATCAATGATTGATTGACCCAACGCCAGACAGCGGGCTTTGGCCCGTCGGTAGCTGGGGGCTTTCAAATAGAAAGCAGGCCGCTGTTTGGTGACCCGAACCTCTAGAACCCGTTTGATGAACGTCCGAATATCATCCACATGAGCGCCAGGCGATTGGTTCATCATCAACATCCCTAGCTGCTCAGTGACCATGCGCTGCATCGCCTGGACTACGAATACATCATTTCCCGGCTGCCACTGTTCATCCAATATCCCCTCGGTAATACGAATGAGTTCTTGAAAGCGGCCGTCGAGAGCGGAGCGGGCGAAGCCCCGTTTCATCACCCGGCGCAGCTGGGTATGGGTGTCGCCATCCTCCGATACCAGCAGCTTGGAGGCGCCAAACTCACTTACCATCCCCTGCCAGAACTCCCGTGATCGCAGCAGCTGCTTGCTGTATTTTGCCATGAACAGATTGGCTTCTGGACCCGCCAGGACAGTATAACTGTCCTTCAAAATCTTGATCCTGAAGATCGGGCCGTACTGCTGGTACATCCTGACGAAAAAGTCTGCCGGATCCCGGGCCATGTCCAGCGCATTGCCAACGATTGGGGCACCCTTCGCCACAGGTGGAAGCGGGGCGCGGTCATTTGAAGTAATTTGTATCGCATCTACTTGATTCATAATTGTTTCACCATTGGACTACGAGACTGGGGCTCTCTTCCGGGTGAAGAATGATGGCCAATCCCCAACCTGTGCCGCCAGCATCGCGTCTCACTCACGGCGACATCGATCTCTAGCAGCTGCCAATCATATGGCGCTAACAGGCGCCGATAGCGGCTGACTCTGGCAGCCAAAGCGCGATGTTATACGCCTATCTGGTCAGGCTTGTTAGCAGCTTGGCTTGGTCTAGCTCCCAATTCATTGAGCCGAACGGACCAACCTGATTCGCGGCAGACTCAATACAAGGGCGCTGCCTAAAGCGCCTTTTCACAATCTATAGTGTAATTGGCAGCGGCGCCTGATAGCTAGTGTCAAATGTCATTCACGCCGGGTATTGGCAATGGGAGCTGGAAGGATTGTTGTCACGGTCCTCAAACCGTTCTACAATGATGGCCGAAATGGATAGACCGAAGTTAGATGTGAATCAACTGAAAAGGCGGGATCCAGTAGCATGGACCGCTTTGCTGAATGAGGTTCTTGGTAGTGATGAAATAGCGGTTACAGCTGTTAGCGCGGTACCCCTCCATCCCGTTCCCCACGAGAATTATGATCATCCCGTTCTTCGCTATGTTTTGACGTTGGCGGACCATTCAGACCCAATCAGCTTCATCGGCAAACGTACCAATGAGACGGAGACGCGCTTCTACCAGAAGATCGCGCTTGAACTACCCGATCTGGCCCCTCGCTGCCTGTTCGCGGATCTATCCGGGGAAGATGGTTGGGTAGTTTTGGATGACGTGCCGCGCCATTATCTCCCCCAGCAGTGGACACTGCCCAACATCGAAAACCTGCTCCATGGATTGACCGATCTTCACACTGTTTTCTGGGACCAGAAAGAGAAGCTGGAGAGCCAGGGGCTTTACCATTTCATCGGCGAGCAGCAGTACGATTGGGAGCAGTTGATCAAAGGGCGAGAGATACTTTTTGAGCAGGGCCCTGCCGCAGTTATTTCCGGGCACGCCATCAACAGCGCCGGCCGGCTGGCGCCCTACCTGTTGGAGGCAGCCAATGGGCTGGCAATCATCCGCAATTTGGACGGCTGGCCCGGTATTTTGGGGGAAACGCAGATGGCCGCGGCTGCGGACCTCCTCGATGATCCACTGCCCATGTTGGAACCGCTGCGCAACCTGCCGGCGACCCTGGTTCACGGGAACCCTTTCAGTTATCACTGGCGGCTGACGCTATTTGACGACCTGCGCCTGCTGGATTGGCGGCAAGCGGTTATTGGGCCAGGGATCTACGATCTGGTCAACTTCATAGAGAAGTTTGATCTGCTTTACAATCCGTCGACCCAAAGCACTTACACACGCCAGGAGTGGCCTGTTTCTGAGGAAACGATGGTGGACAGCTATATGCTCTCGATGTCGGGCCGGCTCGGCGCGAAATTCGATGCCAGAGCGGTGCGCCAGGCGATTCCGGCAGCCCGATGCCTGCATATCCTGATAAACTGGTTCCCCTACTTCGCCAAATGGTTCTCAGAGATGCCCAACAAGTATACCTGGCAGAAAGTAAATCGGATGAGCGATGCGCAGTTGGAGGGGACCGTGTTTGAGCCAGTTATCGGGTATCGCCCCCATCTAGCGGCGGTGTTTGGACGATTCCTGCGAGCCTACAGAACTCTTTAGTCGAACACACGTATAGCATACAGCATCATTTCAGGGTGCTGTAATTTCCAGCGAATCAGCCGGATCGCTGTTGGGCTGTTGTCCCAAACGATCCAAACAGCAACTGCGAGATGAATATCGCTGGGCCGTGCCGCCCCAAGGAGTTTGAATTTGTCCCTGATCATTGACTCTATTAGTTTTGGCCTTGTTGTCGCCTTCATTGTCATGGGGCTCATTGGCGTGGTGGTGCCGATGATACCGGGCACCTTGCTGATGTGGATCGCGGTGTTGATATACGCCCTGGTCTACGGTTTCAGCACGATTGGTGTGGCTGCCTTTGTGATTATCACTGTGATCGCGCTGATCACCGGCACTGCCGACCTCTGGATGCCGCTGTTAGGCGCCAAGTCAGGCGGCGCTTCCAAGCGTGCCGTTTTGTTGGGCGTTGTCGGCTCCCTGGTGGGAACCGTCATCGCCCCGCTGATCGGCACCTTATTGGGATATGCCGGCGGCATCTTGCTGGGGGAATACCAGAAGCGGGGCGATTGGAACGAAGCGCTCAGAGCCAGTGCCGGCGGGCTGGCTGGTTGGGGAATCGCCACGGTAATACAACTGGGCGGGGGGCTGCTGATGCTGGTCATCTTCGTATGGCGGGTGCTGAGCGCCTGAGCCATGTCCGCATGAGGAGAAACGTATGACCGCTGAAACATTGCGTAATTTCGGGTTGATCATGGCTGGGGTGATGGTGGTCAGCCTGATCTTGGCCCTGCTTCTTCTGCTGCTGATCATCCGCCAGGCAAAACAGATCGACATTCCGGCAGGCGCCGGATTTATGGAGACGCTGCGGTACACGCCATTTTCGGTGGTGTTGTTTGTTGATCTGCTGGACCTGGCCCTGGACGTGTTGGCGGCCCCTTTTGCCTGGGTCATTCTGGACCGGCTGGGATTGAAAGCGCTGCGGGGCGTGTCGGCAGTTGAGGCGGCGATCCCCTTTACCCAAGGGGTGCCCACCATGACCTTATGCTGGATTGGCGCCCGTATTTTTAATTGAACGCTCCCTTAAGATCAGAAGAGGGGGTTCCCATGATAGCGGGAACCCCCTCTTTTTTTGCGTAACAGACAGTTTGACGGCTGGTTGGGCTAGAGCACAATCGGTTTGGAGAGGATCTCTACCAGCAGATTGACTGAATTCTCGACATCATTGGCGTCTACGGTCTCGCTTTGAGAGTGAACGTAGCGGCAGGGAATGGAGATGCAGCCGGCAGCGGTGCCGCCGTTAGATATCTGGATGGAGCGAGCATCGGTGGTTCCGGCTTCCAAGACTTCCATCTGGAAGGGTAGATTGGCCTCTTCCGCCCGCTGGCGCATGATCTTGACCAGTCCGACGTGGGCGATCATGCCGCTGTCTTTGACCTTGATAGCTGGGCCTTTGCCCAAATCGACCGCCATTGGACGGGCCTCCGGCACATCACCGGTTGTGGTTACGTCTAGGGCGATGCCGACATCGGGGTCCAGTCTGTTGGCGGCAACCTGCGCGCCGCGGCAGCCGACTTCTTCCTGGACGCTGAAGACGAAGTAGACTTCATGGGGGGTTTCAGACAGCCGCTTGAGTGTTTCGATGGCGATGACACAGCCGATGCGATCATCCATACTCTTGGCGGACAGACGGGTACCCTGAGCCAGGAAAGGGCGTAAGAAGCCGGCGGCATCGCCAACGTTGACCGGGCACGTTTCCCGGCTGGCGGCGCCAACATCGATGAAATGTTTCTCTAGTGGATGGACGGCGCCCCGTTCGGTGATGCGGTCGCTGCCGATGACCCCGATGGTGCCGTCAGCGAACTGCACCCGGTTGCCCAACAATGTGTGGGGGTATACGCCGCCGATGTTGGTGAATCGCAGGAAGCCTTCTTTGGTGATATGGGAGACCATGACCCCGATTTCGTCCATGTGGGCGGCAATCATCACTTTCAAGCCGCTGCCGTCTCCCTTCTTATGAGCAATGAGATTGCCCAAAGCATCGACGAGAAGTTCATCGGCAAAGGGTTCGATTTCAGGGCGAATCAGCTCTCTTACGTTGTCTTCAAATCCAGAGGGGCCGTAGGCCTCGACCAATTTCTTTATCAAATCGTTCATCAGTAACCTCAGTTTGTTGAACAGCGGCGCTCTCAATGAGCGAGATCTTCAAGTCGGGGCTTGACCCTAGCTGCTGTGTTGTATGATGTTTGGTGCCAGGCTGCGCAAGGTGGCTTCGGCAAGCTTAACCACATTGGCATAATCGGAAAGGTTGATCATCATCGCCGGTGTGTGGGCATATCGTCCTGGGACAGCAATGGTTGCAGTTGGCACGCCAGCGCGGCTTCTTTGAATCGTGGCGGTGTTCGTGCCACCGCCGCCAGGGCGACGGATCTGAAAGGGAATGTCGTTTTCCGCTGCGGTGGCGGTGATGTGGCTGACCAGCCGCGGATCTTGAATCGCAGTCCGATCCATCACATAAATCGACGGCCCTTTGCCCAATGCCACACTGGGGCTGACATCATCTTTGTTGGGTAAATCATATGCCGGGGTACATTCCAGCACCAGGGCGGCATCCGGCTTGACGGCGTAAGCGGCGGTCATGGCGCCCCGCAGGCCGACCTCTTCCTGCACCGAGAAGACCGCGTGCAGATCGAATGGGTATGGCTCCACCCGCAGCAGTTCAATCAGTGCGGCACAGCCGGCACGATCATCGAACGCTTTGCCGATGGCGGTGGGCCCCAATTCTTCATATTCGGTGACGAAGGCGGCTTTGTCGCCAATTTTCAGCTGCGCTGAAGCCGCATCTTTGGTCTTGGCGCCAATATCGATGCGCATCGCATCTGCTTTGACTACCGAGTTTCGCTGGCTGCTGGTCGTTAAGTGGATCGGGCGCGCCCCAATGATCCCGGTGATCTTCTTGGGACCTACCTGAACCACCTTGCCCAGCAGCGCGCGATCGTCAAAACCGCCGACATTGCTGAATCGAATGGTACCGTTGCTGTCGAATTCGGTGACCATCAAGCCGACTTCATCCATATGGGCATCTACCAGCACGCGTAAGTCGGAGGCCCCGG
Source organism: Chloroflexota bacterium (assembly GCA_024640485.1). GTDB lineage: Bacteria > Chloroflexota > Anaerolineae > Promineifilales > Promineifilaceae > JAHEEY01. Next base: position 10,449 of record JAHEEY010000012.1, read on the forward strand.
TCCCTTTTTTCAGCGCCAGTAAATTACCCATGGCATCCACATGCCATTCATCCACATGATCGGCGATCAAATCGCGAATGAGCAGGCGCACTTCTTTTTCTTCTCCGGAAACGCCGACGGCTTCCGTGAGGGATTTTAGTAATTCATTCATCTACAACTCCGGGAGAGATGTTGCGTTTCGAAGGCTGGCCGGAACGACTCCTTACTCCCCATCCTCCATCATACCAGCGGTTAGGTTCGCTACGAATTCGCCGTCCAGCCGGGCGATGAACTCGCCCATCAGACGTCCGCTGCGTTCGACATCGGCCAGATCTACAGATTCGACCATGGTGTGCATGTAGCGCAGCGGGATCGAGATCAGCCCGGTGGGAATACCTTCGCGGGCGACTTGCAGGCCGTGGGCATCAGTGCCGCTGGCACGGGCATGGGTGCCGATGCCGATGCCCATTTCCAACGCGGCGGCGGCATCTCGCAGTGCTTGGAGCATCCCGGGGTGGACATTGGGGCCAAGGTCGAGGACCGGCCCATCGCCTAACTCAAATGTGCCCGGATCTGTTGCGCCCGGCCCTTTGCCGAAGGTGACATCGATGGCGATCGCCAGATCGGGGCGCTGGCTGTGGGCGCTGGTAAAAGCGCCCAGAAGGGCGGTCTCTTCCTGTGCCGTAGCCACCGCGACAACGTCCCAATCGTGGGCGCGCTGAGTCAAATATTCCAGGCAATAAGCTACGGACGCGATAGACGCTCTGTTATCCAGCGCTTTGCCGGCAACGCGGCGGCCCTGCAGTTTGCGCAGCGGCTGGCGGAAGCTGACAAAATCGCCGATAGAGACCAGCTCTTCAACTTCCTCGATCGGCAAGCCAACATCTACCACTAAATCTTCAAAATCAAACGGCAGGCTGCTGCGCTCTTTTGGCAGCATCGACCCTGGCAGGCAGCCGAGGATGCCGTTCAGTTGGCGCTGGCCGTGAACGACTACCAGCTGGCCGTAAAGATGCCGCTTGTCGACACCGCCCACCCGGGAAATCCGCAAAAACCCATTTCCCTCATGCTGGTCAATTTGGCTGACCATCAGGGCGATCTCGTCCATATGGGCGGCCAGCAAGATCCGAGGCCGGGGGGGGTCGCCGCGCCCTTCCTTTACGGCCATTAAATTTCCCACCCGGTCAATAGAGAAGGAATCTACATAAGGCGCCCAGGCTTCTTTTACGACGGAAGCTATTTCTTGCTCGTAACCGGATGGCCCGGCCGTTTCTGTCAACGTTTTCAGCAATTCAAAACTATCCATTCTAGTTCCTATGGGGAAGGTGTCGCTGTCGGTGTCTCCGTGGCAGCGGATACGATATCGACAGTGGCCGTCGCTGTTGATGTGGGCGCAGCGTCAGTGGTCGCTGTCGCCGTTGGCGTTGCGGTAGCGGTGGCAGCCGAAGGAGTAGCGGTCAAGGTGATGATGACCGCTGCTGTGGGGGTTGCTGTCAAGGTTGCCGTTGCCGTCGCAGTTGATGTCGAGGTTGCGGTGCCCGTGGCGGTTGCTGTGACCGTTCCCGTTGACGTCGCGGTCGGCGTGCTGGTAGGAGTGGGCGTCAATGTGTCTGTTGGCGTGGCTGATGGCAGCCGTGTCGGCGTCAAGAACTGGAGAGGGGTGGCAATGAGGGTCGCGGTTGGCGGGCCGGCCGTTTCCGTGGCGGAGGACGGGGTGCTGGTGGGGATAGCGGTGATCAGGCCCGGCAGTTCACCTGGTGATGGGGTGTTGGTTGGCGTCTCTGACAAGACGACGGGAAGGGTCGGCGGTACTGATTCTGGCCCGCCCTCAGGCGCCAGCCAGATAGCCGCAAAACCGGCACAGTAGCAGGGTACTGTCAGCAAGATGATCCCGATCAGAATGAGGTGAGTACGGCGACGCGAATCCATTCAGGCACATTTGTCTCGTTAATAAGTTTGGCACCCTGACGGCCCATGAATTGCCCTGCCAGGCTGCTCCTGTAGACAGCGGTATTCCACTGCTGTGATGATAAATGACAATGGGGCAAAAGACAAATTATGCGGCAGCCGTGGAGGGAGTTGTTATGTAAGGTTGGTGTTGTTATGACTAGTTGAGCATGCTATAATGAAGTAGTGAGTTATTGTAAAGTTACTGGTTGTATCGATGTTGGTTTGAGAAATCAAATAATAAGGTGTTTGAAGTAGCTATAAGCACCCGGCAAGATTTCTCAATTTGGGCCCGGCAGTAATCGGCCGCGGCCTTAAAGAATTGGTTCGGCCTCTGAAGCCGGGAAGAGGTTCTACATGGCATATGGGCTTTGGGGAGGGTCTGGCGCAGTGTTCCTGTCATTGCCAGGCCGCCTGTCTGGGTTCTTGCTCCTGCTGTTGTATGTGCTGGGACTGATATATGCTGGGTATCATTTCCGCCAAGACTATCGAAGACTGTCAGTTCGCCAATGGCTGCTGACTGCCGGCCTAGCGCTGTTTTCTATAGTAACCAGCCAGTTGTTCCCGCTGTTCGTTTTTCAAGATCCGGAGATAGTCCTGACGCTGTTTGCCGCCGTGCCCTTCTTGCTGGCAGCGGCTATCTTGAATCCTGCGGCAGCGATGATCGTGGGCCTGTTCACCGGTTTGGGGCGGAGTTTGGGGCAAACCCACACGCTATTTGAGATCTTCCATTTCGCGATGGCCGCAGCCGTGGCGTCCTCCTTGATTCAGCAGCGTTATATGGGCCGGATCTATGATTGGCTGCGACAGCCGGTTATCAGCGGCCTTCTGGTGACTACCAGTGTCACCTTGCTGCAGATCCTGGCGACCTTTGTCAGCGCTGATGCCGGCGGCAGTTATGTGGTTGCTTTGGACCATGCCCTATTTGCCGCTTCAGCGGATTTCTGGACGCTGCTGATCGCTGGCGGCGTGGGCGGCGGTATTGTCTCCCTGGTCTTGAGTGGGCTGCCCCATCTTCGGCCGCAGACAGTCCTGGTCCCCTCGCCTGGGGAACTCAGCCTGCGCAATCGTCTGCTGAGCAATTTCGTCCTCTTCGCGGTGCTGCTGACCGCCTTGTTGGTGACTATCGTCTTCAAGCTTTCCGTCAACGTCTCCGCCAAATTAGTGGTCAACCAGATGGCCCACAACGCCCAGACCGTCTCAATGGAAATCCCTGAATTCCAGACCCATCTGCAGAACGTGCTGGCTCAATATGGGGATAATGAAGGGCTGTTGACCGGCGATGTCGCCGAAAGTGAAAAAGTATTGAAGCAGATGCACCGCTCCGATTCCTTTTATCGGCGCATCCTGCTGGTAGACAGTAACCAGAAACTGACGGCGTATTATCCGCCGGAGGGTGAGAATCAGGTCTCTTTGTCGGAATTTGAACGAGATGCTGTGGCAAAGGCGTTTTTGACCAACAGCTATGATATCGCCACTGCCGAGTCCAAGGGTGAAGAGCAGGTGGTTAGTTTTGTCGTGCCGGTGCTTGATCCCGAGGGCTCGACGCGATCGGTCCTCATCGGCCGCGTGCCCCAGTTATCTCTGGAGAGCCTTATTGTGGGGCTGCAGGGAGCGGTGGGCCAAGGGGTCGGGTTTATCGTCGATGAGAATCACAAGATCATCGCCCATTCGCAAGAGAGCAAACTGCTTACCGAATGGAAGCCGCCGGCCAACCCGCTGGATCAAATCGAGACGAGCCAGACTGAATCGGGTATCGCCTACCGGGGCAGCCAGGTGCAGGATGGGGTGCGTGAGCTGGTGTTCTATATGAGCTCTGCTGAGCATCCATGGCAGGTGGTGACCACGGTTCCCTATGCTGCTGTGCTGAACCTGGCCTTGAGTATCGGCGGCCCTCTGACCATGGTGCTGATATTGGTCATGGCGATTTTTTACGGCAATCTTGCCGTGGTCGGGCGGGATATCACCCGCCCTGTTACTGAACTGGTGGAAGCGGCCAAGACGATTGCCGGCGGGGGAAAATGGGCCCCTTCTACTGAGATTCAACGTAGTGATGAGATCGGGCAGCTGAGCCACGCTTTTGGACAGATGTACCGTTCTCGAAACAAACGGCTGCGGGAGCTGTCGCTGCTGCTGAGCGTCAGCCACAATGTCGCCGCCAACATTGATATCAATCAAGGCATGCTGGCTATTTTGCGCGGCGCCCTGCGGGGCACCGGCGCTGCCGGCGCTCGAGCTGTGGTCCTGAATCCCAGCGGTGGTCATCCACTGACCTTCGGTGAAGGGCCGGCAGCCGAGGGGATGGCGGCGCTGGATCGAGAGATCATGGTCAGGGTGCGTAACTCCAAGGGATTGATTTTGGCGACCCCGGCACAGATGCGCGGCGTGTTCAACATCAATGAACCTGAACTGCCGGTATCTGCCTTGATCGCGATTCCATTGAACTTCGACAGCCGCTTTCAGGGTGTATTGTGGCTGGGTTACCGCCAGGCTCACAGTATTGATCCGTCGGCCCATACCCTGCTGCAGACGCTGGCTGGGCAGGCCGCTGTCTTGGCGGAAAACGCGCATCTATTCGCGGCAGCAGAGGGCGGCCGGCGTCGTTTGGCTGCCGTTCTGGCCAGCACCACTGACGCGGTTATCGTGACGGACCAATCTCATCGCATTTTGCTGATCAACCGGGCGATGGAAAGCGCGTTTGGCCTGAAAGAGTCTGAGGCGAAGAACCGCCCCGTTTCCGATGTAATCAAGAGCGAAAAGCTGGTGGAGGCGCTGACTGAGACGGACGACCGGGTGTACAACCTGGAGCTTTCCAACAACAATGGCCGGATCTTCTACAGCAGCGCGGCGCCGATTGTCAGTCCCGATGGCCAGGCTATCGGGCGGGTAGCGGTTCTGCATGACATCACTCATCTCAAGCAGCTGGACCAGGTGAAATCGGAATTCGTTTCCACCGTGTCCCATGATCTAAAGAGCCCGCTGACTATCTTGAAGGGGCATGCCACCATGCTGCCCATGATGGGGGATATCAACGAGAAGCAGGAGCTCTATCTGGACAAGATCATGAAAGGCATTGACCGAATGTCTACCCTGGTCGATGATCTGCTCGATTTGGGTCGGATTGAAGCCGGTATGGAATTGAATGTTGCGGATGTCAATCTGCAGGAGCTGCTGTCGGAAATCAAAGACGATTATTGGCAGCAAGCATATTACAATGGCATCAAACTGAACACTGAGGTGGGAGTGACAGTCCCGGTCATCAAAGCTGAAAAAGAGTGGATTCGCCACGCGATCGTTAACCTGGTGACCAACGGCATCAAATACGCCCCCAACAGCGGCGATATGGTGCTTCGAGCAGAGCCGATTAACGGCAAAGTCGTTATCAGTCTGCAGGACAAGGGGCCTGGCATTGCCAGAGAGCAGCAGATGAGACTGTTCGAGAAGTTCTACCGGGTACAAGGGGACAGCGCTCAGAAGGTCGAAGGAGCTGGATTGGGATTGGCTATTGTTAAGTCTATCGTGGAACGGCATGGTGGACGTGTCTGGTGCACCAGCCAGGTTGGACAGGGCAGTATCTTCTCAATCATGCTCCCCTTGGAACCGTCGATACCTGAGAAAACGGCGTAAGCTAGGCTGGGTAAACCAGCCTAGCCGCTTAACTTGTCGATGACTGCCTGAAGTGAGGGGGGGAGTTCGGCGCTTATGGTCAATTCCTGATTGTCTGACGGCCGTCTGAATGTAAGTTCGGCGGCGTGCAGGAAGTGACGTTTGAGCGGTATCCGCTGCTTTCGCAAACCATACACTTTATCTCCCACAATCGGATAGCCAACAAAGGACAGATGGACCCGGATTTGGTGGGTTCGACCTGTCTTGGGGGAGCATTTCACCAAGCTAAACTCATCAAAGTTGAGAATTGTACTGTATTGAGTCTGGGCTTCTCTTGAGCGGGATGACTTGTTCGAGATGACGCTCATCTTCTTCCGCCTGCGGGTATCCCGCCCAATAGGGGCATCGATGATGGCGGAAGGTGGCTGAATCTGCCCTTCGACCAGCGCCAGATAGATCTTTTGAATCGTGCGTGACTTGAACTGCTCCTGCAGATGGCGCAGCGCCTGGTCGTTTTTGGCGACGATGATCAAGCCGGAGGTCTCTTTGTCCAGCCGGTGAACGATGCCCGGGCGGCGCTCGCCGCCGATACCCCGGATGTCGGGGCAGTGAGCCAAGATCGCATTAACCAGCGTGCCGCTTTCATGACCAGCCGAGGGATGGACCACCATTCCTGCCGGCTTGTTTATCAGGATGCAGTCTTCATCTTCATAGCGAATGTCCAGGGAAATGTCTTCCGGCAGCAGTTCAGTCTCTACCACTTCTGGCAGCGTGACGACCAGATGTTCGCCCCCTTCCAGCCGGAGACTTGCCTTAACCGGTCTGCCGTCAAGAAGGATCTTTCCATCTTTAATCAGCTGTTGGATTTGAGTCCGGGACAGCTCCGGCAGCGCTTCGGCTAACGCTTTGTCGAGCCGGTCGCCAGCGGCGTCTAGGGTTAATTCCAGTTGTTGACCGTACATCTATTGAGCGGCCTCGTTCCCGAACTGCTGCATCTCGCTGCCGGACGCTTCTTCCGCCGCTTTTCTGGCGGCATTAGCAGCGGCAAGCTGCCGCTCTTCCCGCCAGAGCAGCCAGGCTAAAAGGATGGCGCCGGCAACGACAGCCATATCGGCGACATTAAAGACGGGCCAAGGGCCGAAATCCAGAAAATCGGTCACATGTCCGATCCTCTGCCTATCGATCCAGTTGCCTAAAGCGCCGCCCACCTGCAACCCTAAGGCCAACCGTAAACTGAATTGGCCCTCAGGCAGGGTGTAGTTGTAGATAAGAATCGCAGCAGCTACAAAAACAGCAGCCCAGCCGAAGATGGTACTACCGGCAGGAAACATCCCGAACGCTATTCCCGTGTTGCTGGTGTGGGAAAAGCGAAAGAAAGCCGCTATGGAGGGGATTGGTGCCCAACTCGTGTAAAGAGGCAGCGTGGATTCGACAAAATACTTACTGAATTGATCCAGAAGGATAATGGCGGCAGCAATCCAGATAAGCCATGTGCGATGAGCCGCTTTTGGTGGTTGCGGCTGATAAGTTTCAGCCGTCTCGTCGTGATTCGTTTCGATCATAGTTGTCCTTGAAAACGAGGAGATGCATGATTGACTCCCCGAATTCCATTAAAATAATCCACTGACATTGTACCAACGGCTGTCTATTTGACCAATGACAGCCGGTTTCCTGGAGGAGTCTCACCCTCTTTATGAGGATGTTCTAATCGCAGTGACGACCACGACCTGGCTTCCGGCTAAAGCGATCTGCGATACGGTGACCTCAAAACCGGCCGCGGCTACCAGATGCCGCAGCGAGGCCGATTCATCGGGGAGTTCAGGAACTGCAGAGGCGCCGGTATCGTGGGGGTGTCGCTGCCCGGTGACGCGAAACAGCCAATCGATCAGCCGGTTGATCACCCCGTGTCCGGTCAAATGCCCTTCTGGAACGATGACCAGCCGGCCGTCAGGTTTCAGCACCCGGTGAACCGATGCCAGCGTGTTTGGATTGACGATGTATTCGGTCGGGAAGGTGGAGAGCACGGTGTCGAAGCACGCCGGCGCGAACGGCAGCGCCTGGACCTCGGCCCGTACCAATGGGGCGCTGCTGCGGCTTTTTGCCAGCCGGCTCATATATGGGGAGATATCCAGCCCAACTGCCCGGCTGCCGGCGGCCGCCAGTGCCGCCAGCATATGGCCGGGCCCATGCCCCAGCTCCAGAACGTCACCATGGGCAACGAACGGCAGCGCCGCCCGCTGCCATTCTCGCCATCGACCTCGGGAGACAATCCAGCTGACAGGATCATACGTCCAGGCCAATTCAAAATAGAGCAGGCGGAAGCTGAAGCGGATCAGTTCCTTCCAAATTCGTTCGAACATAGTAATTTCGATTGTGGCCATCGCCGTGAGGGTGCCTGAGGGAGCTTAAGCACGAAGACGGCATTGCCGGCGGTGGTCAGGGCGACTTCCACCTGATCTCCTGGGTTGAAGCCAGCTTAAATCGCTGGCATTAGCTGGCAACAATTGTATACTAAAAACGGGAGCAGCTGGACGTGATCCCACAGTGCGGACGGCTCGAATCGTGCCTGGCAGTTAACCGGAGATGGCTGAAGAGGACTCATCATGACTACCAAACGGATAGCAATTACCACTGGCGGTGGCGACGCGCCTGGTCTGAATGCGGTTATTCGCTCCATCGTGCTGACCTCACTCAACCGCGGCTGGGAATGCTATGGTATTCGGGAAGGATACAATGGGCTGTTGACGCCGGAGCGGTTTCCCGAAGGCGGATTGATCCCGCTGGACCGGAATTCTGTGAGAGGGATCACCCATTTGGGAGGCACGATATTAGGGACAACCAATCGCGGCAACCCGTTCAGCTACCCGGTACCCGGTGAAGACGGCCAAATGCGCGAGGTCGACAGGTCTGACGAGCTCGTCGCCACCTTAAAGGAGCAGGGAGTAGATGCCTTGATCGCTATTGGCGGGGATGGCTCCATGGAAATCGCCCATGCTTTGTCGCTGAAAGGGGTGCAGGTGGTGGGGGTGCCCAAGACCATCGACAATGACCTGGACAAAACGGTAATCACCTTTGGTTTCGATACAGCGGTCAGCTTCACCACTGAATGTATTGACCGGCTGCACTCGACGGCGGAGGCGCACCGCCGGATTATGGTGGTGGAGGTAATGGGGCGATATGCCGGCTGGATCGCCTTGAATGCTGGCGTTGCCGCCACCGCTGACGCCATCCTCATCCCTGAAATCCCATACGACATCAACAAAGTCGCCGAGAAGGTGATGTCACGGGTTCGCAGTGGGCGAGATTTTTCGATCATCATGGTCGCCGAAGGGGCCAGGCCAGAGGGCGGACAGCTGACTGTGGCTGGCAAAGAAGTCGGCCGGGCGGAGCGGCTGGGCGGCGTTGGGCAGAAAGTGTGCAGCGCTTTGGAGGAGATCACCGGAAAAGAAGCCCGGGTGGTTGTCCTGGGACACCTGCTGCGCGGCGGTACCCCGACCTCATTTGACCGTCTGATCTCGCTGCGATTTGGAGCGGCAGCGGTGAGGGCCATAGACGAAGGGCAGAGTGGGGTAATGGTCGCCCTGGATCCACCAACGGTCCGTTATGTGCCTCTGGAACAAGCCACCCGGCGCATGAAGGTAGTCCCGTTGGATTGCGACACGATTTTAACTGCCCGCGACCTGGGGATCTCGTTTGGTGATTAAGCCATAAGTGTTTTTGGTACTCATCAGGAGAGTTGCTACAATTCTGGCTAATTCGTGGTTGATTTTCGGGAGAATAGATGGCGGTATCAGACGTAACAGAGCGCGGGAAAAACAGCAGTACATTGGCCGGTATCGAAGCTGGCGCCGCAGCAACAAGCACCGATTGGCGGGCGTTGATAAAAATGCTCGTGGTCTTGTTCAAACTGCGAATCGTCTTCTTGTTGTTGATGGCCGCAACGGGCGGCGCTTTCCTGGCGGCTGGCGGCTGGCCCGGATTTGGCCATTTGGCGCTGCTGTGGTTGACTGGGGGCATGTCGGCTGCCGGCGCCTCATCTCTCAACCAATATTTGGAGCGAAAATCTGATGGCGCCATGCTCCGGACTGAAAAACGCCCGCTGGTCAACGGGCAGGTCGCCAACCCGAATTGGGTACCCTATGTTGGCATGGGGCTGATCCTGCTGCCATCATTGGCAACCCTACCATTCAATGCCCCGCTGTCTTTCTTCCTGGCATTGGGTGCTTTCATCTATGTGGTCATCTATACCATCTGGCTCAAGCCGCGAACCTTACTCAATATCGTCATCGGCGGCGCCGCCGGCAGCGCCTCTGTCCTCAGCGGCAGCGCGGCTGCCGGCGCATGGAATGATACTGGGGCCTTGGTCCTGGCGATGCTGCTCTTTCTCTGGACGCCGTTCCATTTCTGGAGCCTGGCGCTTTTGTACCAGGATGATTATGCGCGTGCCGACGTGCCTATGCTGCCGACGCAAACCACGCCTCGCCGTGCCGCTTTCTGGGTACTGCTGCACACCTTGGCCACCGGGCTTGCTGGACTGCTGCTGGTGTTCATGCCTTTCCTGGGCTGGATCTTCTTCACACCGATGCTGTTGGTCACTGCCGATCTGATCTGGCGCAATATCAAGCTCATTGCTGACCCCTCGAAAGCCAACGCCCGCTCCCTCTTCCTGGCTTCAAATCTTTATCTCTTGATACTGCTGCTGACCATCTGCCTTGACGCGATGCTGCCCTTCTTTGAGGCGCCGATCCTGTAACCAGCTTTCGCAGGCTGCCTCAAACCAGGACATTACTTAACCGTGGTGGTCCTCCAGGCTCCATTTCAGTAAGGATCGGCTCGTGTCGCCGCCTGGGAAGCCCCTTCCTCATCCCATCCCATCACTTCGCAGCAGGTCCAGATAATTTCTTTAAGATCGTCACGATCTAGCTTCACCCCCTGGCTGCGAACGCTTTCGACCCGGCGTCGAAGAAACGATCCGGCAGACGGCTGTCAACGGATTGAGTCAATGTGTGCCACTCTGCCGCCATAATCAGTCCTGGCCCCCTATCGAGCCGATTTCGGTAACTTGCCTGAAATAGGCTAAAATGAACATCAGTCGGCTGATAGTCATCATCCGTTGCCCATGCCAAGCCCCGATCCCCAGATGGATGGTGACAAAGACAATATGTTGGCGGGCCGCACGAGGATTAAGGATAGGTTGCTGCGGCCTAGGTGGCTGAAGGCGAGGGAACTTTGGAGCTCATTTTATATACCAAAAACGGCTGCGGACTGTGTGATGAAGTAAAAGTGCATTTGTCGCGGCTGGCAGGCGCCTATCCACACCGGCTGACAGAAATCGATATCACCAGCGACCGGGCTATCTTTGAACAGTATCATTTTGTTATTCCGGTGGTGCAAATCGGCGAAGTGGAGCTTCAGGCGCCTATTACCGCGGCCCAGTTGGAAGCTGCTTTGGCGACAGCCCACTAGGGGGACCCCAGGATGGATTATCGAATGTTAGGGAATACCGGGGTGCGGGTTTCTAACCTGTGCTTCGGCACTATGTCTTTTGGTGGCGAGGCTGATGAAGTGACCTCTGCCGCGCTGTTTCACCGCTGCCGTGAGGTGGGGATCAACTTCTTTGACTGTGCCAATAGGTATCAGTGGGGGCGATCAGAAGAGATTCTAGGTACGCTCATCGCTGACTGCCGAGATGAAGTTGTGATCACCAGTAAAGTTTATTTCCCTATGGGACAGGATATCAATGCCCGAGGGGCTTCCCGCCGGCAGATCACCAAAGAGGTGGAGGGCAGCCTACGGCGGCTAAACAGTGACCGCATCGATCTATATTTTATCCATCACTTTGATGATGATACGCCAATTGAAGAGACCCTTCGCGCTTTGGATGCACTGGTGGAGCAGGGGAAAATCCTTTATCCGGCAGCCAGTAATTTCGCCGCCTGGCAGGTGGCCAAAGCATTGGGTATCTCCGCTAGAGAGGGATGGGCGAGATTCGAGTGCATCCAGCCGATGTATAACCTGGTCAAGCGACAGGCTGAAGTGGAGCTTCTGCCCATGGCACAATCGGAAAAGCTGGGCGTGATTCCGTACAGCCCACTGGGCGCCGGTTTGCTCACCGGTAAATACAGTGCTTCGCTGCAGCCTGAATCCGGCCGATTGATGGAAAATAAGACGTACCAGACCCGCTACGGGGCGGCCTGGATGTATGAGACTGCCGGCCAATTCACAAAGTTGGCCAAGCAACATGGATTTGATCCCGCTGGATTGGCGGTGGCCTGGGTGGCAGCGCATCCGGCGGTGACCGCCCCCATCATTGGTGCCCGCAACCTGGAGCAGCTGTCAGGCTCCCTAAGTGCATTGGATATTGAGATGACCCCTGAGCTGTATCAAGAAATAGCAGCGCTGTCTCCAGAGCCGCCGCTGGCGACTGACCGCAATGATGAACGTACTGTCTAAATAACTAGAAGCGCTGCAGTGCGGCAAGGATTGCCTCCGTGCCGAAATCTACTGCCGCAGCTGGAATGCGTTCGTCGGCGGCATGAATGGTTTGGCTGAAGTTGAAGCCGGGCGGCAAGGTCATCGGCAGGAAACCATAGGTCTGAATCCCCAGCCGGGAGAAGAAACGTGCGTCGGTGACCCCGGGAAGGACCAGGGGGATAGGGGTGCCGTCAGGATCAGCATCCCTCAGAATGGCCCCTAAGGTATCAAATAATCCCATGTTCGGTTCAGCTGGTCCAGGATCGAAGGCGACTACCTCGATGGCTGCTTCAGGGCCGATGATGGGACGGAGTTCGCCGATGACGTCGTCGGGCACGTAGCCGGGGAGTAAACGGGCGTCCAGCTCAAGGGTGATTTCACTGGGGATGACGTTGATCTTTTCGCCGCCGTTGACGATGGTGGGGCTGACCGTGTGGTGCAGCAAGGGGTCCATGGTGCGCAGCTGTTCCCCTAATAAATCAAGGAGCCGGTCCGTTAGCGGCGGCTGAAGCAGGCCGCGGATTGCCAGG
>JAHEEY010000013.1 GCA_024640485.1 Chloroflexota bacterium
GCAAGAGCAGGAGAGACTCTTCTGTTCAGGAAATAACTGTGGATTGGATGCTCAATCTACCCGAAGGAGTTCAAACTCAGGTAGACACAGATGGCAGCCGCCAGTCCCAAGTGTCTAGAGGCGCAGTTTGATTACACGGGGACGGCAAGGGAAAGAATCGTCCCCTTCGTCATGGTCTACTTGACATAAGCTTGCAGGCCGACTTCGTTTGCATTTACGATGCTTGGCGCGGCCTGGGGCGGCTCCTGGCCAAGGAAAGGGAGGATGTTCGTCTGATCAGACCAGACGGGGTAGCCGCTGAGGATGCCGGCAACGTTGGCGGCAGCCAGGATTGCCATTCCTTCGCGGGTCCAACGAGTTGCCGACGCGATGTGAGGGACAATTACCACATTATCAAGCTCGCTCAGCCCTGGCCGCATCGCTGGCTCTGCCTCAAATACATCAAGCCCGACCCGAAACTGGGGGTGTGTCTGACAATGTGCGACCAACGCCGATTCATCAACGACAGGCCCCCGGCCGGTGTTTACCAGAATCGCATCTTCTTTCATCAAGCCTAGTCGTTCGGCATTGATCAGATGATGCGTGGTCTCATCCAACACCGGGTGCAGGCTGACGACATCGGCACTCTTCAACACTGCCTCTACACTATCGAGGCGCGTACAGCTTACCCGAGATTCGCCGCGTGATTCCAGGAAATCGGCGTAGCCGGCGACGGTGGCTTCAAGCGTCTCGTTTGGATATGGATCGAAATAGACCAGATTCATTTTGAACCCTTCGACCATCATCCGGGCATAGGTGGACCCAATCCGACCGGCCCCGATTACGCCAACGGTACTCCCTCTCATAAGATTGCCCAGCAATAGGGTGGGCAGCCAACCATTGAAGCTCCCGCCTCGCATGAATGCGTCCGCCTCGACAATACGTCGTGCCGCGGCGAAGGTGAGTGCCACGGCCATTTCGGCCGTCGTTTCCGTTAGAACGCCGGGCGTGTTTCCTACGGGCATGCCCCAATGGGTAGCCGCGGCCACATCGACGTTGTTGTAACCGACAGCATAATTGCTGTATGCCCGGCCGCCGGCCGCTTTTAGGGCAGCGAAGAGGGTGTCGCCCCATGCCTCGGTCAGCTGCCCGATCACGCCGTCGCATCGATCCCCGATAGCCGCTTTGATCTCATCGACGGTCAAGATATCGGGCGAGGTGCAGACCTCTACCCGGCAGTCGGCGTCAGTAAGGATCTCTAACCAGCGTTCTCCAGGCAATGCCTTGGTCACGATGACTCGCTTGTTCCCCGAGGAATTCAGCGGTTTCCATTCTTTGCTGTTCAAGAAAATTCTCCTAAAAGTGAATTGCAGAGGGAGTGGCTACCGGCCGCGTCCCCCGTTTCTCAGTCAACCCCAAGAACCGGATGTATCTGATAGAGCTCCTCAAGCCGGCTAATCTCATCCGCTGTCAGTTTTACGGAGAGGGCGCCAACTGCCTCTTCAAGGTGCTGCAGTTTGGTCGCGCCGATGATCGGGGAAGTGACGACTGGTTTGGAGAACAGCCAGGCCAGGGCAACCTGGGCATTAGGTACACCGCGCGCCTGAGCAATTTCGCTCACCCGCTCGGCAACCGCAAAGTCGTCGTCCCGAGAATACAGAAGTTTGGCGTAGCCGTCGGCCTTCCAGCGACTAGTTTCGCCGCCGCCCTTGGTTCGCTTCCCTGCTAAGAGCCCTCGCGCCAAAGATGACCAGGGGATGACTGCGATCCCTTGATCTTGACACAACGGCAGCATCTCGCGCTCCTCTTCACGGTAGATCAGATTGTAGTGCGGCTGCATCGAGACAAAGCGCGTCCAGCCGTGTAAATCAGCTGTGTACAGAGCCTTGGCGAATTCCCAGGCGTACATCGAGGACGCCCCGATGTAGCGCGCTTTCCCTGCCTTGACTACGTCGTGGAGCGCTTCCAATGTCTCCTCAATGGGCGTCTCGTGATCCATGCGGTGTATCTGGTAGATATCAACGTAATCGGTACCCAGACGTTGAAGGCTGGCATCAATCGCGCTCATGATGTGCTTGCGAGAGAGTCCCTTCTGGTTTGGGCCGGTTCCCATGGCGCCAAACACTTTGGTGGACACGACCACTTCCTCACGAGAGGCGAAATCGCGTAGCGCCCGTCCCAATATTTCTTCGCTGGCACCAGAGGTGTAGACATCAGCGGTGTCGAAGAAATTGATGCCCAACTCCAAGGCGCGTCGGATAAGCGGCCTGCTTTGATCCTCATCGAGTACCCATGGCCAGCGTTCACTGGGTTGTCCGTAGGCCAAGCAGCCCAAGCAGATCTTTGAAACCTTAAGGCCAGTTGACCCGAATCTAACATAATCCATTATACTCACCTCAAAACAGCCTTTGATCTTGCTAATCTCAGCCGGACCTTAGGCTGACGTTTGCACCCGGTTCCATCCACAATGGGCTCGCTGCCTATGCCGCATTTTTCCAGAGATCCGCGGCGATCTGGTCTAGGCCGAGAGCATGTAATGTTTCAGGGAGAGGCCTTCCCTTCTCATCCCAGCCCATGCCGCTGTAGTAAATCTGGACCATCCTCTCAAAGTGGGGTGCGATACTCTGGCCTTGGGCGGGTCCGTCCGTGGGTATGGAGCCATATCGCTGCGACGGTTTTTCCAGCTCCGCGGTTAAGCCGTTGCCGATGTTGAAAGCGCGCATTACGTTTACAGACCTGCGACCAACTTCCATCCCCTCTTCCCGAGTGAATTCCCAGCCAGTCACTGCTGAGATCGCTTCAGACAGCAAAGTCACGTCCACACCGGTATTGAAACGGCAGGTGACTGCCGAGTCCTCCAACTGCATGCCGCCTCTGAGCTTCACCTCAAACTCAGCTATCATTTCTGGGTCATAGGGGTGGAGCTTAGGTGGCAGCCCGAACTGCTCAAAGTCAATGTTGCCCAGCATGCTCGTTTCGTGAGCGGCGGTCTCGGATAGCACCGTGTCCAGCATCTCGCCCCAACGAGCGCGATGGTCGTGGCCCCTAGGGGTGCCGCCCTTAAGCGTATAGACGCCCATTTCCTCGGTGCCGCGCCCAAGTTCTTGGACCGCGATTCTCACCCCTTCAGCTAATACGTCGCCAATCCCTTGCCGCCGGGCGATCCGGTTCAGCAGCTCCTTGACACCCTCTACATTTCCCCAGCTCAAATCAAGCCCGTCAAGTTCTTCGGAGGAGAAGATACCTTGGTCATAGGCTTCCATCATGAGTCCGCAGATCCAGCCGGCTTCATTGGCATCCATACCTAAACGGTCGACCAGATTCCCCAGCATGGTGGCCGCGCCAACATCATTGATGCCCAGGTTGGCACTGAAAGCTGAGAGCTGCTCGTACTCTGGCTCTTCCACATCCAGTCCGGCGTAATCTCCTTCAGTAATGGTCATGAAGGTGCAGTGATTATTGCCGCATGCCCAGCAGGGGCGGGTGCGCCGGGACTCGAAGTTGTCGTTCATATATGGGCCGCTGAACTTCTCGAATTGCTCGTCGGTGATGTCCCACAGGCTGGTAGTGTAGTTCTTTACCGGCAGATTGCCGGTGGGATAATTGCCTTTGACGCCGTTGAGGGTGCCGTAGTAGCGAATGCCGTTCTTGTCCGCCTTGACCGGCACCATAAACCGTTCAGAGACATCTCTTAACTTGGCCACATCCTTTACCGGCACCTTGTCCTTGCCGCGGAGCACAACCACAGCCTTCAGTTTCTTGGAGCCCATCACTGCGCCGACGCCGTTGTGCGGGGCGACGTGGCCCTTGTTGCCAACGATGGCGGCCCAGCGGACCAGATTCTCGCCGGCTGGGCCAATCGAAAGAACTGAGATCTCACGGGGCTTTTTGCCCATTTCCTCAGCCAGCAAATCTGGGGTATCCCATGTGTGCTGCCCGAGTAGATGCGATGCATCCTTGAATTCAACACGCCCTTCTTCATCGATGACAAGGTAGGACCAATCGTCGCAGGCGCCCTGCAAGATGACGCCCAGGAACCCACAACGCCGCAGGTAGGCCGCGAAATCCCCTTGTGCCTGCGAAGCTGCCGCGCCGCCGGTCATCGGCCCTTTGGTGCACACGCTCAGGCCGCCGGCACCTGGAATCAGCGTACCGCTGAGTACGCCCCCAAGAAACATCAGCCGATTCTCAGGCTCAGACCATTTCACACTGGCCGGGACCTCATCATAAAGATATCTGGCTCCAAGCGCATAACCGCCAATAAGAGTCCGCAGCGTCGCAGCTTCGAGCTCATCGCTCCATATCTTACGCGAGGAAAGGTCAATCCGCAGTACCTTTGCACTGTATTTACTATCAAATTCTGACATCGCACTCTCCTTCATTTCTCGGCAAATGTGTGCTGGGTAGAAGCATCGTGCCTTGGCTCTGGACCTTCCCAGAGCCACCTACTGTCCGTTATCCGCCCGCTATAGGAGGGAAAAGGTCCACATGATCTTGATCCTGTATCACGTAGTCCAACTCTACTAACTGACCGCCAATGGCCGTGACCAGGACGAAGCCATCGGGCAGAGCAAGCCGCTCCTCAATTAGCTGTGCCAGCGTCGTACCTTCTTCCAGGGTCACCTCGAAACGGCTGCCCGGCCTAGAGCCTTGCGGCTGGTTAGGCAGCATTGCAAAGCTGCGGACGGAGCAAGTTATCAATCAAGTACCGCCTGAACATGGGCTGCCATCTCGTCTAATGTAACTGCTACCATCGCGCCTGCCTCTTTAAGCCGGCGCATCTTCACTGAAGGTCGCCCGGCATTTGCTGAAATGAGCGAGGCGGCATGGCCAAACACGGTGCCTTCAGGCATCTGCTCGGTGAACCGGCCACCCACCATGCACAATAAAGGTTTTAGCTCTTTATCAGCGCTAACATAGTCAGCCAGATCTTCCTCAAAGGTCGTTCCAGGCTCTCCGAAATAGACCACCAGTTTGGTCTCGTCATCCGCTTGGAATAGTTCCATGAGGTCGCGCGGGCTGCTGCCAATAAGGGCATCGCCGCCAATGCTGACGGCCGTGCTGACGCCATAGCCAGCCTGTTTCACCGTCCATGCTACCTCAGCAGTCATACCCCCGCTCCGGGAAATAAGCCCGACTGGACCCGGTACAAAACATTTGTCTGGGTTGTCCCCGCCAATCGCGCCAAGTTTGGCCCGATGGTGCGGGCTAATGATACCTAGCGAGTTTGGTCCTACAATTCTGGCACCGGCGCTGCGGGCCAGGGCCATCAGCTTGATGGTGTCATGTTGGGGGACATTTTCTGTCGGGATGTTGATCAGACGAATGCCGTTGTGAACGGCCTCCGCGACCGCATCATAAACAGCTGCCGGCGGCACGTAGATGATAGTAGTATTGATGCCGTGTTCCTGGCATGCCGTTGCCAGCGTATCATATACAGGGACACCTTCGACGGTTTGCCCCCCCTTGCCGGGCCTGACACCAGCCATGATCGATGAGCCGTAGGCCAGTGTGTGCCGGGTTACCATACTCGCTTCTCTGCCGGTGATCCCCTGAATGGCGATTCTTGAGTCGTTGTTTAAAAGAATGGACATTACCGGCCTTCCTCCAACCCATCTGAGTTTCTCTCAGCTTCTCTCATGCGTTCAACCATGAGCCGGGCAGCTTCATTGAGCGTGATCTGATCACCATAATACTCAATTCCTCTCGCTCGAAACAGCTGCTCCGCTCTTTCCTCGTTAACACCAGCTTCTCTAGCAAGCACCGGGAAAGTTGCCAGGTCGATTCCTAAATCGTCTATCGCCCGAATCACTCCTTCCGCTACCGCGTCAGTCTGGGTGTTGTTGGTTATGCTGTGAGCGACCAGCAGCCCCTTCACCCCTTTCTTGGAGAGGATCGCTTTTGCAGTTCCATAAACTTTCTCGACTGTCGGATTGCCGCCAACTTCACAATAGTTGGCCGGCTGGCCACCGGCATGCTGCAGCGCATCGAACAGGACCAGGCTGGCACCGCCGCCGCCGCAGAAAAGGCCGATGTCGCCCCCTTCCATTTCTGTGTATCGTGCCGTACCGCGATACGGTTCAGCTTCGTTGACGGCGACCACCTGTTTTTCCAGCTCGGTGAGCGCCTTCCAACTGCGCTCCAGTCCCACCTGAACCGTGGCGGCGAGTTCCGGCTGGCGGAACATAGCCGCATCATCAACGCCCATCAGAGCTGCCACTGGAGTAACATCGCCGTCCGGTGAGACTACCAACGGATTCAACTCAAGGATAAATGCGTCGGCGCTGACAAAGGTACGATAAAGCTGTGCCGTCAGCGCGCCTAGCCGCTGCAGCAGGTGGGCATCTACGCCAACCTCGTGCCACAACTGCCGGGCTTCGAATTCGGATAGTCCAAGGTAAGGATCTACGTAAAGATGCTTCAACGCATCCGGGTGTTCAACTCTCAAAGTTTCGACATCGACACCGCCAGTTCGGCTGGCAATGATCGAGGTAGCCTGGGCTCGATGGTCGATAGCGGCTGAAAGGTAGAGCTCTTGGGTCACTTCCAGCCGTTCCTCGATCAACACAGAGTTGACCCGGAATGAGTTCAGCATTGTCCCAAGTATCTTTTCAGCGCATGACGCCGCTTCATCGGGCGTTGAGGCAAACAAGATGCCGCCTGCCTTCCCACGTTTTCCAGTAGGGATCAACGCTTTAATCACAACTGGAACGCCCATTTGTTCAGCCGCGTCTCGAGCCTCTTCCGGACTGGCAGCCACTTCGTAGCGCGGGACAAGCATGCCTCCGCGCTGCAGTAGATCTAGTGCCTGATTTTCTAAAAGTCGAGCCATAATTACCAATCTCCTGTCGAGATTCTAGCCGGCGCGTGCCAGGAGCTGCCTGGCGATCGCGACGACTGCGTAGTCAATGAATTTGCCGTCAATCTGAATTGATGATCGGCCTTCCGCTTCAGCAGCGTTGAAGGCGTCGACAACCTGGTGCGCCCAGGCAAGTTCGTCTTCAGAAGGTGTGAAAATCTGGTTTACCGTCTCTATTTGGCAGGGGTGGATGACCATTTTGCCGCCGAAACCGATCCCCTTGGCCAACCGAGTTTCGCGCTCTAGTCCGGCTTCATCTTTGAGATCTGTGAAGACGGTGTCTATAGGGGCAACCAGCCCGGCAGTCCGGCTGGCAATCATCAAGCGCGTTCGCGCATATCGCATGATGTCTTCAGCTTCAGCCATGGAAACGCCGATATCCGCGCAATAGTCAACCGCGCCAAACGCCAGCCGGTTCAGCCGAGGCGAAGCAGCTGCGATCTCGGCGGCGTGTTCGATCCCCGCTGCCGACTCTACCAGCGCGATTAACTGTACGGCACCGGGCTTCATCCCGCGGTTGCGCTCCAATTCAGTGATCAGCCAATCGACGATGGCGACGTCGGCTGCTGACTCTACCTTTGGGGCAATCACACCGTCGAGTCTTGGGGCCACGATCGCTTCAAGATCTCCCAGCGCGAACCCGGTATGTATCCCATTGATTCTGGTGAAAAGGCTGCTCTTCCGGTCAAGATCAAGCGCTTGAACAACGCCGTCTCTGGCGGCGGGCTTTTCACTGATCGCTACCGCGTCTTCAAGATCGATGATGACTGCCTCTGCTTGTGACAGCAGTGCCTTGGGAACGCGGCGGCTGTCGTTTGCAGGAACGAAAAGAAAGCTTTTCGGATTGCGAACACTCATAACTTCTCCAATATTTCATCTCGTAGGCCGGGGAAGCTTGTGAACCCCCCCGGCAGGTTTGCCGAAGTGCCGGGGAGGTCACCCAGACATCTCTGAATAATCAGCATGGTACTTGCCAAGCGATCGTCTTGAATCGTCTATGAGCTAAAGTGGCCGCAGGTAGAGTGTTACCGGCTCATTCTGGTCAGCCGTCTCGATTAGCAGCCGGTAATGCTCCGTATCTTTGCGATAGGTGCCTGCGGAAAGCGCCACTTGATAGCCATCTGGATACTGAATCGTCGGCACGAAGATCACTGTCGGCGCCTTGACTGCCGGGTCCGGCTGCCAAGTCAGCTCAAACGTGCGCGTCTTTAGATCCCAGCGCATCTTCTGGGGGGTGCCGGCGGTCTTCCAGGCATAGGGACGGGCGAAACCCTCCATGGCACGGCCGCCTGAGTTAATATCAGTCGGGTCATCTTGATTATCCCGGCTGAAGATTGAAAGGTCCTCGTCGTTCCACAAATCGCCCCGTTCGTTACTGTTGTCGGCCGTGTAATTCCAAATGGTGTAGTTCAGCAGATGGATATCCATGCCGTTAATATATGCATTCAAAGCCTCGATGTGCGTCGAGTAGTCACCGGTGCGGAATGCCTCTTTATCGTCTAAATCAAACGGGGTGCCAAACTCGCCGATCAATGTGGGTACGCCGCCCATCTCGTCAATGCTGGCCTGTTTGCCCCGGCCGAGCTGCCTGGCAAAAGATCGTACCACTGCCTCCTCACCATGGACCTCTTCGCCGGTGTCCCGGTCGATGGTGAAGTCGCTGTCATAATGCTTCAGGTGCAGGGTCCGTCCGTCGTACCAATGGACCGCGTTGACCACATTGGGTGGATCGTCAGCTGTCCAGCGAGGATGCCCGCCGCGGGGCACCCCTTCCAAGAAGATCATCGCCTTGGGGTCTACGGCGCGAATCGCTTCCGTAAATCGGAGCGCAAACGGCTTGAGATATTCGTTGGGGAAGTCAATGGAACCGCCGGCCTGGCGTACGAAATGATTCGGGCGCAGCAGCTGGGGCGCACCCCCTTCATCTGTCCAAACCCCGTTCTGCTTCCACACACAGTCGTACCCTTCGCGCCACAGAGAGAGCCGGTCTGGGTTGATCAAGGTGGTCCCCAAATCGCGGGGCCCTTGAAGGGTGGTTTCCCACAAAGGGACTTCTTGCGGGTAGCCAGAGGCTGCCAACATCGATTGGTAAGGGCTGGGGGCCGCCCCAATGAACGACCAGGGATTGGAAACCGCAATATCAGGATCGCCAATGAAGCCGTTGTGCGGCTCGTTCATGGTGTCGTAGCCGATGACATTGGGCAGATCCCGCAGCCGCCGGGCAACCTCCACGATGCTGTTGATGAAGTGGCGCTGGAGATACTCCTGGATGGGTTCGCCATTAACCATCGTCGCCGGCGCGAAGTCGTTGCCGCCAAAGAAAAGGGTGAACATGGTTCCCGAACCCAGCTTGGTGCGGTTTGCCGGCCAGTTCATCTTAGGATACGGATCGCCGTGCATCTGGTGCGACACGGCAGCGCCGGTAGCATCCAGGCGGGCGATATCCATGCCGATGAGGTCGAAGGTCCACCCCGGGGCACCGTCGCCGCCGGTCCATCGGCTCCACACATCCTGATGGGGGTCGATGAAGCAGTTAATATCGTATTCGGCTGCTTTCTCGACGATATCATGCAGATAGCTGAGATACGCTTCATCATATTGGCCTGGCCCTTGGTGCTCGATTGCTTCCCAGGTGGTTAGCATGCGCAGGAAGGTAAGCCCCCAGGCTCTCAGCCGGCTGAAATGTTCATCCGCTTCTTCCAGCGGAAAAGGCCGGCCCACGAATGAGACATCCCGGTGCTCAAAGAACCCATCGCGGAGATAGGTCGCGCCGTTTGGTCGGGCGGGTACCTTGGTGCTGCCGCCCAGGTTTGCGCCGCGCAGCAGCATCGACCGCCCTTTGTCGTCTTTGAACCAAATACCATCGGTTTGCATAATAGTTGTGTTCCTTTTAGGCTGCCAAACTCAAAAACAGCTATTGTGATGTTTCACAATGCAAGAGTGGCAGAATCAGGTGCGAGCAAGATATGAGAAGTGCGATTCTCGGCATCGCCACGGCTTATGCTGCTACAGGGCCATGGTGAAGATCTGCTTGACATCTTCCTTGCCCAGCTTCTTGACATTGCCCAGCGGGCCGGCCTTGGTTACTCGCTGGCTCATTTCCTCTATGTTGGTGTCATCGATGTCTAGTTCCCCCAAAGAGATCGGTGAACCGATTTCTTTGAAGAAAGCCTCGGTTCTGTCGATGCCTTCCCTGGCGACTTCTTCGTCACTCTTGCCGGCTGGGTCAATCTCCCAGACTCTAACGGCATACTGCTTGAACAGGGGCACATTGGCGTCCATGACGTATCTCATCCAACTTGGGAAGATGGCGGAAAGCCCGGCGCCATGCGAAACATCATACCAGGCGCCAATTTCCTCTTCCATGTGGTGTGTTCCCCAGTCGGCCATCTTGCCCATTCCGCACAAGAAGTTGCAGGCCAGCGTGCCGCACCACATGAGATTGGCGCGTACATCGTAATCTTCTGGCTTCTTGATCACTTCATAGGTGTTTTCAATAGCGGTTTTGACGATACCCTCGCAGATTCGGTCCTGCAGCGGGGTGTTGGGGACGTTGCTGAAATACTGTTCCAAGACTTGCACCACGATATCGACGCAGCCGTATATTGTGTGGTGTTGGGGAACGGAGTAAGTGTACTCAGGATCCATGATTGAGAAGCGCGGGAACGTGTCGCAATCGTACAGAACCAGTTTCTGAACAGTCTCCGTGTTGGTGATGACTGCATTTGCGTTCATCTCGCTGCCGCTGGCCGCAAGCGTTAGGACACATCCTAGCGGGACTGTTGGCGCGCCTGCAGGCTCGACTTCGCGCGTGAAGAATTTCCAAACATCGATCTCGTTGGCGACGCCGATGGAGATTGCTTTGGCGGCGTCAATGACGCTGCCGCCGCCAACACCTAGGATGAAATCTACGCCGTGCTGCCGGCAAAGCTCAATACCGGCATAGACTGAGTCAAGACGCGGATTGGGCTTGATGCCGCTTAGTTCTACGTAGTCGATGTTGTGTTTGTCAAGTTCGGCGACGATGCTATCGAATAGGCCTATCCTCTTGACACTGCCCCCCCCGGTTACAATCAATACCCGCTTGCCATACTTGCTGAGCTCTGGTCCCAGTTGGTCCAGCGTTCCTTTGCCGAAGATAACCTTTGTCGGGTTGACGTATGTAAAATTGATCATGAAACATT
Source organism: Chloroflexota bacterium (assembly GCA_024640485.1). Lineage (GTDB taxonomy): Bacteria > Chloroflexota > Anaerolineae > Promineifilales > Promineifilaceae > JAHEEY01. Next base: position 11,023 of record JAHEEY010000013.1, read on the forward strand.
TCTCCCCAGCCGTTTACTTCGGCTTCCAGTTGATGGCCTTATGACTCGGCACTCCATTTCCCGCAGGAGTGTCAGAATTCGCTCGAACCCGTTATGAAACAGCTGTGTCCCGCCAGGAAAATTTAGGCTGATAACCAAGCAGTCGTTGCGCCTTTTCGTTGGACATCATTGACGCATTGGGATCCAATTCTCTGGCAAAGGGCACTTCTGGAAAATAGGTGGACATCAGCTCGGCATTCGTTTGGGTCATGATCGTGTCAGCCGCAGCGATGATGAAGTTATCAAACCCCTTGGTGGGATATTCCAGTGCCAGCCGAACCGCCTGTGCCGTGTCTCGCGAGTCAACATAGGACCACAAGTTCCAGTTCTGGAGCATTGGGTTCGCTTGCACTTGGGCAAATTGGGCGAATTCAGCCGGTTCTTTGACGTAGGAGAATCGCAGGCCAATCATTTTGAGTTCGGGATCCCAGCGACAGAACTGTTTGGCCATCTCTTCGTCAAGCAATTTGGCCAGGGAATAAGCTGTCTCAGGGCGGGGGGCATACGACTCGTCCATTGGAACGTAGGGGGGAGGGACATCAAACGGAACCCCTTGCAGGGTCTCGCTGGAAGCCCATATGACGTTCTTGATCCCTGCTTTTCGGGCAGCCCAAAAAACGTTGAAGCTGCTGGTGGAATTGTTGTGAAAGAGATGGGCGTTGGCCGCATGGCTTGGCCCTGGGATCGCCGCCAAATGGACGACCGCATCCACCCCTTGATAGCCCCCATCTATATCGGTCAACGCCTCAATCACCTGCCCGAACTCCGTGAAATCAATTGGCGTGAACCGGCAGAGCTCTTCCCTAGGCGGGGCGATATCCAGATTCCACACTTCGTATCCGTGGTCAAGCAACTCTGTAATTGTGGCGCGGCCTACTTTGCCGCTGCCTCCGGTAACTACGACGAGCGTCATTGGTCTTACCCTCACTGATTTGCTTGCTAAGCTGTCTTGCTGCTTTGCAAGTGTCGATACATCTCTGTATGGTCTGCCGTCCCTTCAAGGGCGGAGGCTGCTTCGGCACATATTTGCTTTACTTTTTGGCCCAGACTCATGTCCCAACCCAGCGATTCGCCTAGTTCGCTGGCCGTGCCGATGTCTTTGGTCATCAGTCGCAGCGAAAAGCCTGAGTTGAATGTGCCGGAAAGCATGTACTGCTTCGCCTTGTTCAGGGTGGTGTAGTTCTGGCCGGTGGAGCTGTTAAAGATGTCGATCATCAGGCCGGCGTCCAGCCCGAATTCCTGGCCCACTATCAGGGCCTCCACTGTGGCAATGAGGCCGGCTGCGGAAACGTAATTGTTCAGCGCCTTTAAGGCATGCCCGGTGCCTGGCCCGCCAACAAAGGTAATGGTCTTGCCCATACAGTGGAGAACATCAAGCGCTTCGCGGAACTTGGTCTCATCGCCCCCTACCATAATCGTCAAGGTGCCCCCGACAGCGCCTTTGACTCCGCCGGAAACCGGGGCGTCTAGAAAGTGCAGCCCTTCCCGCTCCAGGCTCTGCGCCAGTGCCCGGGATCGTATCGGCTGCGATGAACCCATGTCGATTACCACGGCACCAGAGGGGAGCCGATCGATGAGTCGGTTTCGACCGTCCTTCCCAAGCAAGGTGGATTCCACCGTGTCGGAATCGGGCAGCATGGTGATCAGAACCTCAACGTCAGCATACGCTTCCAAGTTTTCGGCGACTGCTGCCCCGGTATGCTCCCGCACAAACTTGTCCACTTGGGCCTCTGCCACGTCAAAAATGATCAGCGAGTGGCCAGCCTGGTGCAGTCGGCTGGCCATCGGATAGCCCATCATCCCCAGGCCGATGAAGCCCAGTCTCTTTCCAGAGCCGCTCATCAAATGCCCATTTCCTTGAAGACTTCTTTTGCTGCGCGGAAACTAGAGATGGCAGCAGGAACGCCACAGTAAATCGCGGTCTGCAGGAATACTTCGGCGATCTCATCTTTGGTCAGGCCGTTGTTGATGGCTCCGCGGACGTGCAGTTTGAGCTCGTGAGGACGGTTGAGGGCTGTGATCATGGCAAGATTCAGAAAACTACGGGTACGCCGATCTAGCCCCGGGCGATTCCAGACATCGCCCCAACAATATTGGGTGACCAGCTCCTGCATCGGCATGCTGAACTCGTCTGCGTTTGCCAGGGATGCGTCGACATGCTCGGAACCCAATACTTCGCGGCGAGTTTGTAATCCTTGTCTGAATAGCTCTTCGTTCATGATCAAATCCTTGTAATAATCGAAATAACGTTGCCTGGTATCCGCAGCCTCGCTTGCTTTCGTATAGGGCGCTCTAATAAGGTCAGCTCCCTGGTATCAGGAGCCGTCTATGCCCTCGTATGGCGACCTCATCCCAACGACCAACCAAGAAGGGGCAAACGTTCAGCCGTGCCCACTAGAAGGAGGCGCCGGTTGAGGAAGCTGACAGCCTGGCGGCAAAGTGCAGTACAGACCTCGTAGATGGTCGGTCAGGACCTACTCATTTAGGGTACGCCCTGCCGGCAGCGGGCTGGGGCGCTGGCAGCTGCTGTTCAACTCAATATGGCGCCCAGTTCTCGAAGAATCGAGAATCGCGTGCATCACATCGAGGACGTGAAAGGCCATTTCGCCGTTAGCCCGATGCGGGCGATCTGTTCGGATCGCGTAGGCCAAGTCGGCTGCGCCGAGACTACGGCTGTTTTCTATGTAGCCGTGGGTTAGCGATACCTCGCTGCCGTCATCTTCTCCGCCGCGCAGTAGCTGCACCGGGCCGCCAAAGGTGTTTGGATCGGGCACCGTAAGGGTTCCGTCAGAACCAAAGAGTGTAACGGAGCGGGAATACTTGTCGGCGACATCGAAACTGGTCACCAGCGTTGCGATCGGCCCAGACACGAAATCGAGTACGCTGACCACGTGGGTTGGCGCTTCGACCAGGATCTTGGAGCCGGCTTTAGGGCCGCTGTGAACAGAACGTTCCGGATATGTAATCCTTGCCGAGCCGGTCACGCGGCGTATCGGGCCAAACATACTGATTAAGGCGGTCAAGTAGTACGGCCCCATATCAAATAGAGGGCCGGCACCTTGTTTGAATAGGAATTCCGGATCAGGATGCCAGTAATCAGGCCCGCGGGTGAGCATATATGCGATGGCCCCAACTGGCTGGCCAATGGCGCCTTCATCAACCAATCTCCGGCAGGTTTGGAGGCCGCCTCCGAGAAATGTGTCTGGTGCGCAGCCGACGCGCAGCCCGCGTTTCTGTGCTTCCTGAAGTAGAAGCTGCCCATCTTCACGACTGATCGCCAATGGTTTCTCGTTGTACACCGACTTTCCGGCCTGCAGCGCAGCTAGGCCGACCTCGCTGTGGGCCGCCGGGATGGTTAGATTGATGATCAGCTCGATCTCCGGGTCGGCAAACACCTCGGTCGGAGTAGCTGCCCGAGGGACGTTATATTTTTCGGCCTGGCTCTTGGCACGTTCCATGTCAAGGTCAGCACAGGCTACGACATCCAAAATATCCCAGGTGGCTGCATTTTCAAGATAGATGCTGCTGATATTGCCGCAGCCGATTACAGCGGTTTTTACCGGTTTGAGTGTCATAGGTAATCTCCCTTCATCTATATTGTGGCGGTGGTATGTCTAGTTGCGCATCAGCGTGACCATGCTGACAAACAGCTCAAGGTCCTTTCGAAAATCAGCCGGTGACGTCTTCGGCACGCGCTGCTCAACAATATTCTCGTAAAATGCCTGCCACTCTGCGACGAAAGCGTCACCCCACGCAGGCTGCTCGGTGTGCTCGACAACACCGCCTTCTTCGCTCAGCTCAGTAACGGTTAGGCGAATCGGCAAGTTGCGCACGTACGGTGTATTGTATTGAACGCGCAGCATGCGCTCTTCGCCGTAAACCTCTAGATGGGCGTCAAACCTGGGAATGCTGTCGATGCCGGTCTCGAACTGGCACACGAAGTCACCGTAGTCGAAGGCCGCTGACAGATAAAGCCCGCCCTGACGCTGTGCCGCGTAAAGGACGCGTTTAGGCATGCCTAGCAACTCGCGCATCGCCGAAATGTCATGTGAGCTGAGCCCCAAGAGTAGGGAGTAGACAAACCTTAGCTCAGGTGGTCCATCACCGATTGCTTCCGCAATTCCTTGATCTACAAGCTGTTGATTCTCGACGATAGCCTCTTGCGGGATGTCATCGGCCCGCACGACTTTCGAAGTGTCTTTGATAAAGAGCGAATTGCGACCCAGAATGTCATGGACACGGGCCAGCCGGATTGGCCCAAGATCAGGGATCTGCTTGCAGGCTGCTGCAAACGCCGGGGCGTAGCGCCGCATATAACCAACCTGAACCACGACTTCCGGATGTTGGTTGGCTGCGGCAATGATCTCGTCCGCTTCCCTGAGATTCATGCACATTGGCTTCTCGATCAGAACGTGCTTGCCTGCTGCTATCGCCGCCAATACTACTTGGGCATGATATGCGTTTGGGTTGGCTACCAGGACCGCATCAACGTCATCCTGCTTGACCAAATCGCGATAATCCTGAAAGCGATTACTCACATTCCAGGCGCTAGAAACCTCATCCAAAACCTTGGCGCTGATATCGCATAGCGCGGTGACTTGAAACCTGTCACTAAGCTGGTTGAGGCTGGGCAGGTGCATAATCTGGGTTACCTCACCGCAACCCACAATGCCGACTCGCATAACAGTCATGGTAAATCTCCTGATTGAATTGTTGAGGATAGACGGACGAGGCTACCCTTTGACTCCACTCCCAACAGCACCGTACATCATGTACTTCTGCACGAACAGGAACATAACAAATGTTGGCACCATAGCCATGGTCGCCGCGGCCATTAGGCTGCCCCAGTCAGTTTCAAACTGCTGCATAAATGATGCAATGCCAACTGGGATGGTGTACAGATCCTTGCTGCGCAGGAAAATAGTGGCGACCAGGTACTCGTTGTACGAAAACAGAAAAGTGAAAATCGAAACCGCCGCCATCGCTGGTCCGGCCAACGGCAGTACCACCAGCCCAAAGGCACGAAGTCGTGACGCCCCGTCGATCAGTGCGGCCTCCTCAAGCTCCCGTGGAATGCCGTCAAAAAAGGCTTTGAACATCCATGTCGCAAAGGGCAGCCCCACCACGGTGTAGAGCAGGATTACCGAATAGGGCGTGTTGACCAGCTTTAAATTGCGTAAGAGGATAAACAGCGGAATGAGAGCTAATACCAGTGGGAACATCTGTACCAGGAGCAAGCCCCGGGAGTAGATGGTGATTACACGCGAGCGAAAACGCGACAGGGCGTAGCCGGCCAGCGCGGCGGCCATAATAACCAACAGTGTTGCCGAACCGACCACAAATATGCTGTTTGCGAAGTAGCTCCAAAAGGAAGTATTCAGAGAAACGTAGTTGTAGTTCACCAACGATGGGTTGGTGGGGACAATCGTGCTAGATGTTAGTATTTCCTCTGTGGTGCGGAATGAATTCAAGATCATTGTGATGACGGGCAAGTTGATAACCAGCGCGATTGCCAAGGTCGCCGCGAACAAGCCCCAACGTCGCAATTGTTTTCTTCTCTTGTTCCGGTCACGGTTGTATGTCATAAAACGTTCCTATTTCGGCAGCAAATCGGCCGGCCGTACTGCCTAATCCTCGTCGCCCTGCGCACGCAGCAGCAAGACTGAGAAAATCATCAATATCACGAGTGTCACGAATGCCATCGCTGCCCCGACGCCAACATCATTGCGTTGGAAAGTGTACTTAAATGCGATTACGCTCAGATTCTCGGTGGCATTGGAAGGGCCGCCTCCGGTCAGCAGCCAGGGCGTATCGAAATCATTTACGCTCCAGATTGTCATCAAGATCCAGAGCACCACCGATACCGGCAGCAGGTGGGGTAGAGTCACAAATCTGAATGATTGCCAGCGTCCTGCCCCATCGATGGAAGCGGCTTCGTATAGATCATGACTAATGGTCTGCAGCGCGGCCAAAAGCGATATCATCATGAACGGAAAGCTGCGCCAGACTTTCACCAATGTCACCGAGAACCGGGCAAAAGGACCGGTGCTCAGAAGATAGACCGGGTCCAAGCCCGCCCAGCCAAGTACCATGTTTAGCAAGCCGTTCTGGTCGTTGATTATCCAGCGCCAGCTAACGGCGACAACCACCGACGGCAGAATCCACGGTACGATAAATGCCACTCGCATGAAGCCGCGGGCAGGCATCTCCTGGTTCAAGAGCATCGCCAACCCCATGCCAACTGCCCAACTGCCGAAGACACCGAAGAAAGCGAAAATCGCTGTGAACCAGATCGCGCCAATGAAATCAGCCTTGGACCAGACGTCCAGGTAATTCTGAAGGCCAACGAAACTTCCCTCTTGGATAAGCGTGCCGTCTTCAAGGCTGTACAAAAAGCCTACGGCAAACGGATAGAGGTTTACCAGGGCGATTAGTGCTGCTGAGGGGATCAGCAGCAGGTAGGGAAACCACACGGTGCGGCGCTTCTTGCGAGCGGATCGGTCTGGTGTCTGTTGGCTGGCGGTCCGGCTGCTCATAAACAAACCCCTTCTACCAAGATGCAGTAATTGCTGAAGGTAGATCAGCGTGGTCGCAAGACTCGCATCCTACGACCACGCTGATCACTATACTCTATAACAAGGATTATTCCCCGACGAGAGACTTGAGAGTAGCTTCAGCTTTCTGCAGCGACTCCACTACGTCCTTGCCCTGTAGAATGTCTTGAGCAAGTGTGAACATGACGCCTTCACCTTCGATGTCGTTGAGTACTGGGGAGATCCCAGAACCTAGGGCTCCGGTGCTCTTTCCAACTGGGATGTACTCGTCGATAATCATCTTGGTCAAGGGGTTATCCTGGAAGTAAGGATCGGCGGCAATAGAAGCGCGGGCCGGAATCTGTGTGTTGTTCCCTTCGGTCCACAACGCCTTCTGATTCTCTGACCACCAAAGCAGGAACTGCTTGGTTGCTTCAGGGTTTTCAGTTTGCTTGTAGATCATCACGTTGTTGACCCAGGAAATCGTGCCCTTGTCGCCATGGGGACCTTCCAGCGGCGACAGCAATGCGATATTGTCGATCTGCTCGGGGTAGCGATTTGGATGTCCGGGATTGTCGAACATAATGGCCGCGTTGCCGACGCCGAATGCCTTGCGGGCATCGTCATTTGAGAAGCCGGCGCTGCCAGGATGCACGGAGCCATCAGCTACCATATCGGAAAGGAAGGTCAACGCTTCCACATTGCGCGGATTCATGACATCCAGCTCGCCGCTTTCGTTGAACAAGCCGCCACCGTTGTTGAACATCAGAACAAACATGAGGTGCATACCGCTGTTGTCAGCGCCACCGGTCACGAAGCCGTATTGGTCACCTGTGGTCAGCGCTTTGGCTGCGGCGCGGAATTCTTCCCAGTTGGTTGGGGGCTCTACGCCGGCTGCTTCAAACAGATCTGCGCGGTACCAAGGAAGACGGATGTCGATGGCCCAGGGCAGGGCGACGGTGTGGCCGTCATACTGCAGGCGCTCGAGCGTCCCAGGCAAGAAATCATCGGCTTGACCTGAGCTCTCCAGCTGGGCGATCACATCATCAATTTCCAGAATCGCACCTTGGTCAAAGAACTGGACGGCTTGGTAGCCAGCGCCAGTGCTAAGATCGGGGGCAGTGCCGGAGCCGATGGCTGTCAGGAAGGTTTGGTACCAATTGGTCCAAGGGGTGGACTGGTAGGTGGCGTGGACGCCGTCACTTTGTGCATTAAACTGCTCGACAAGACTTCCGCCAGCTTCGACATATTCTGGAGGACCCCAGACCATGTCCCAGAATTCGACTTCAACAGCTTCCGGTGCCGCTGCTTCTTCCGGGGCTGCTACTTCTGGCGCTGCTACTTCTGGCGCTGCTGCATCAGGTTCTGCCGTATCTGCGGTGTCGGAACCACATGCGACAAACAGCATAGCCAAGATTGCCAAGATCACACCTAGGATAGCTTTGCGCTGCAATATCCTACGGCGATGGGCTGAATCCTGCGTCGGTTTCTGCAATTTCTGAAACATCTCTTCACTTTCTCCTTTCACTTCAATAATATTGTCTGCGAGAGCCTCGCAACATCATTCACGGCATTTCTACCGTCAAAGAACTAGAGGGAATCAAGGAGCAGGCGGGACCCTGTCCTGGTCAGCGATAATGTTCATCCACGCGCATCATCAAAGAGTGACAATCACCGAATATTTCTACAATTAAGATCATAACATCTGCTGATCTATCACGAAATCGTCAAAATCAACGATTCAGATACCGGTGTTGGGCCAGCTAGTCAAGGGACCAAACTTGGAAAGTTACCCAACAGGGAGTAAACTACTTCTGTTGGGTAACCTAAGCTATTTGATGGTGGCACCGGATTTAGCAGCCTAATGTGAGGACGAAGAAATGTCAGCTAAGGTTTTGGTTCACGAGGAATACTTGTACCCGGATCCGTCTGACCGTTCCCGTGCGGTCTTGGTGGGTTCAGAGGCTTGGTTTGAGTGGCTGTGCCAACACGATCGATTTGTCTTCCAGAATTCTGGTCAGCGGTACACCGCCCGGCGTGAGCTTCGCCGAGGGAAGGCTTACTGGTACGGCTATCGCAAAGTGGACAATAAGCTGCGTAAGGCGTATCTCGGCAAGTCGTCTAGTTTGACTCTCGACACTTTGATTGTGGCAAACAGCAAGCTTGCAAAGCCTGTCGAAAGCAGGAAGCTGTCCCAACACGTCTCGTTACCTAAACTGGAGCCTTCACTGATATCAACTGGTGTTGATCCCGTTCTACTCCATGGGGAGGCGGCGGTCGGTATCCCGTTTACGCTGATTACCAGACTGATCCCTCCAACGCTGCCGGCCAATTTGATAACGAGACGCCGTCTGATCGAGCAGATCGAGTCACCGATAACCTTGGTCACAGCACCTAGTGGGTTTGGAAAAACGACTCTCTTAAGGCAGTGGCTGGAGCGAAGCAATTCGTCGGCGGCCTGGATTTCCCTTGATGCCAGCGAAGACAATACTTATGCGTTTTGGATGACCGTCACTGCCGCTTTGCAGCAGATTGACCCGCTCATCGGCGATACTGTTTCCATCTTGCTGCAATCGGCTTCCTTTCACCCGGTCACGCAGATTCTAGCCGGTCTCATTCACAACCTGAGCCGGTGGCATGACGCTCACCCAGAGAGAAAGCTGGCCCTCGTCATCGACAACTATCAACGGGTGCGATCGCCTGATATCGATGCAAGTTGTCAGTTCTTCCTGGATCATTTGCCGCCGGCATGCCAGGTGATAATGACCAGCCAGGTCCAGTTTCCTTTCGCTGTTCAACGATGGCGCGCCAAAGGTGTCCTGACCGAGCTGGTAACCGATGATCTGCGCTTCACTCCAGAAGAAGGCGTCGCCTGGCTGGAACAGGCAATCACAGTGCCCTTGGCCGCCCGTGAGAAGCTTTCGTTGGCACTGCGAGCTGGAGGGTGGGGCGCCGGGCTCAATTTACTGGCCTTGGCTTTAAAAAGGGAGGATGACGTACATCGATTCATTGCCACCTTTGATGGACACCACCCGATTCTTCAAGCTTACTTCGTTGAGGAGATACTCAGGAAGCTGCCGGCTGACCAACAAACGTTTCTGCTCCAGACCTCAATTCTCAAGTATCTCAATGGACCTCTTTGTGATGTAGTGACCCAACGTCGAGGCAGCCAAGGAATCCTACAAGATCTTCACCGGTCGAATCAATTCATTTCCCTGGTGGATGAAGCACAGGGCTGGTATCAATACCATGAGCTGTTTGCCCAGGCATTGTGGCATCTGTTGAAGGAGCAGCAGCCCCGGCTGATACCATCACTTCATCGGCGTGCCGCTGCCTGGTATCAGGAAAATGAGCACTACTCTGAAGTGATCCGGCATCTACTTCGCATTGAGGCGTGGTCTGAACTGGGCCAGTTTATCGACCAAGTTGTTATTGACGAGCTGCGGCGCGGCAGCGACGATCGGGTGCTCAGATGGATTCAACAGCTCCCGGACGAGCTATTTCTGCAGCACGATAGCTTCTTAGTCACCTATGCCAGGTTGGCCATGTCCAGCCTGCCGCGCGGGCAGGTGGAGGACTTGCTCAATCGTATATCCAGCCGAATTGAGAATATCCCCGCTGACGATCGAACGCCCAGCCAACAGAAGCTGCTGACCAGATACAGTGAATGGGAACACGTCGTGGCGTCTGGTATGGCCCCTAGGCCACTGGCACCTGCTGCCACCGAACTCGAATACGTAGGCTATCTATTCGATCTGAACCATCATGCCCATTACTTGAACCGCTTGGGTGAGACTGAAGCTAGTGAGGGCTACTTTGCAGAGGCAATTGAAGAGGGGCGAGCCCAGGGAATTGTCTTTGCAGTCTTGTCTTCTGGCGGCGCCATGGTCAACCTTATTGCGACTCAAGGACGACTTCGAGAGGCGGAGACAAAGATTCGCGACATCCTGCAGTACGCCCTGGATCAGGCCGGTTCCTTGGCGTCTTGCGCCAGCATAGCCATGACCGTTCTGGGCAAAATCTACTATACGCGCAATCAGATAGCTCAAGCGAAGCAGTTCATCGACGACGCGGTCATGATTGATCCCAATCCAACCAGCCTGAACATGGTGATAAATCATCACGGGTTGCTGGCGCAGATCCTCAATGCCAAAGGGGATAGGCAAGGGGCTCAGGCAACGATCAGGGCCGCGCTGGAACTGGAGCCTTTCGCATCCAATTCAGTGACCATCCAAGATCTGAAAGTGAACCAGGCGCTGCTCTACATCCGAGATGGACTGTTGATCGAGGCAGAACAGCTCTTGCTGCAGATTAGTTCTTTTCCGATACCAGTGCATCACTCGAGGAACGGTCTTCTGAAAGCCGTCTGGGCAGAGCTGTTCCTGGGTCAACTAAATTTCGAAGAGGCAGAGGCTGTCCTGGCGGGATTGGAGCGCTGCAGCATTCACTGGTACACGTTTAATGTTGTGCCGTACGTGAACCTCCTGCTAGCCCTGGCCTACTGGGGGCAGAAGAAGTTTGCAGATGCGCAGCGCGAGATGAATCAGGCGATTCGCATTGCCGAAGCAGAGGGGATCATTCGTCCGTTTTTGGATTGCGGACGGCAGATCATTCCTTTGTTGACAGCGACCATGCACGAGAAAAGAGTAGGTCGCAATCATCGCCTGTTTGTCCGCCAGCTTCGCGATCAGTTCTTCGCCGAAAACCCCCACTTGCTGGACACTGCCGAAGAACCTACGTCGCATTCCATGGTGGACAAGTTGAGTCCTCGTGAACGCGAGGTGCTGCAGCTCCTGGCTGACGGTCTCAACAACACCGCGATGGCTCGTCGTTTATCCATAGCAGACAGTACGGTGAGTACGCATCTTCGCAACATCTACCGAAAGCTAAAGGTCAGCTCGCGCATGCAGGCCGCCAGAAAAGCTCGTGAGCTGGGATTGCTGTAGATTTCAGTGCGCCAGCAACAAACCTTTTCCCTGCACCTTTCCAGTGCCAAGTGAATGTTCCCACCGAAAATCAGTCGCTAGCAGGACATAGTTTTAGGGTGTCCGAAGTCGAGCGCTTTCAGAGGGCAGGTTGGTTCAAGGCGGTTGCCAGTTCCACAGAAAGTGTTTTGCGATATGCCCGGGTAACAAAGTAATCGCAGGGAGTATCCATGTGAGTGGCCGGCCCCCGTCGCTCCCGACAAGGTATGGAAAAGACCAGAGTCTACTCTGGTCTTTTTTGTTACCTAATCGCCGTGAACAGAACCACCAAAACCTTGGTCTTTGCCTTGAACGTCAATGACTCTGTCACTTAAGCTGCGCCCGCAGCCGGCATTGGTCAATGCATCGATTTGCAGTGCGGGATCCTG
>JAHEEY010000286.1 GCA_024640485.1 Chloroflexota bacterium
CTGCTCAGGCTTGACTATCTTCTTCCCAAGCAAGCCGCGAATCATCGCCTCACCCATGACCCCAGCGCCAATAAACGCGATCTTCTTGTCTGTAAACATCTGCTTCATTCCTCTTTGTTCTCCGGGATGCCAAAAGGCGGCTAGGCGAATGAGTCCTGTCTCAATGTGACCGCCTTCAACTGTTTGGCATCAATCTCAACCCCTAATCCCGGCTTGCTGGGAACATCAATGGTGCTGTCCTCGCCGTTCAGCATGAAAGGGGTGGCAATGTCATGGGCATAGTATCGTTCGGTGGCCGAAATGTCGCCAGGCAAGGTGAAGCCCGGCAGCGAGGCCAGAGCCAATTGGGCGGCCCGGCCGATACCAGTCTCCAACATGCCGCCCACCCAAACACCGATGCCGGCAGCCTGACACAAGTCATGGATCTTGCGCGCCTCCGTCCAGCCGCTGACCCGGGACGGCTTGATATTGATGATATCGCAGGCGCCAATGGCGATGGCAAACCGGGCATGATCCGCGGAGTGAATACTCTCGTCCAGACAGAGCGGCGATTTGATCATGGGGCGAAGCTGGCTGTGATCATAGATATCTTCATATCCCAGCGGCTGCTCCAGCATCAGCAGATTCAGCTCGTCCATCGCCTGAAAGATAGCCGCATCCTTCAGCTGATAGGCAGAATTGGCATCGAGCATGATTGGCAGCACCGGAAAGGCGTTCCTGGCGGCCCGGGCAAGGGCGATGTCATGACCCGGTTTTATCTTGAGCTTGATCCGTCCGTACCCCTTCACCAGGTAATCGTTGATCACCTTCAGGGTCTCATCGATAGAAGGCTGCGTGCCAATACTGACCCCCACCTTCACCCGCTGCCTGGGACCCTGGGGATAGGGGGCCGCCAATTTCTGGGCCATGGAAAGGCCATCTCGCTGCGCGGTAATGTCCCAGGCGGCCTGATCAATGGAGGCCTTGGCCAATGGGTGGCCGCGAACTGACGACATCCAGCCAACCACGTCCTCAGGCTCCTGCAGATCCTTGCCAAGCAGCGCCGGAATCAGGAAATCGCTCAAGATATGCCATGCGGTCTGCACCGTTTCATAGCTGTATCCGGGATCGTTGGTGGCCACGCATTCCCCCCAGCCAGTTAGCCCTTCAGCGTGCATGGCCAGGATCAGGGAATCACGCTGCAGCTGCATGCCGAAACTGGTCCCAAAAGGGCTGACCAGCGGCTGGCTGATGTGAAACAGATCGATACGTTCTACTTTCATTTGTCAGTTCCCGGTCCTTTACTGCCGTGCAAATCCGGCTGGCGCCGCACTCTCTATGAATCCTTGTGGGTAAGCAGATAAAAGCTGCGCTGCGTTCCGCCGGCATCTTTATCAAAAACAAAATCGGTGACCATGTAGTTGGCCTGGAACAGCGCTTCAAACAGCTGCCGGCTGTGATCCCGCCACTGAGATGCCAGCTGGAAGCCCTGTCGCTTAATCGCCTGGAAGTCAGACGGAATTTCTACAATAACCAAATTGCTGTTTGGCGGAACGATCCGATCGGTCGGGGGTACTGGAAAGCCGCTGCTGTCACGGCTGCAGCTATTCAAAAGGACGGCGCCGCCGGCCAGTAGGGCATCAAGTCCCAGGGCGCCGCGCTGCTTTACCACCCTTCCCTCGACACGGCTGCTGGTAATCCACCATTCAGCCTCAAATCGATCACTGGGAAGCCCGGCGTTTATGCCGCTCATCTCACCATGAAAATCACGAAAATATCGATGGCAGATGGCGCCCAATTTTCCGATATTGAAGCGGGCGTTCAAGCTCTCCAACGGGTCGTAGGTCCAGGTGATCAAGCGTATACCTATCCGCTGAGCGAACGCCCGCTGGGCCAGCTTCAACTGGTAGCCTATGCCCTGGCTCTTGTATTCATCCAGCACGCCGGCAACCACGGAATAGATCTTGAGCCGCGCTGCCGCTACCTGATCGATGCGATCGTAGCTGTCTATCGTGCCCAAGACCCCGAAGACAAATCCAATCAGACGGGGGCCGTCAAAGGCACCAAAGAGGCATGCCCCATTCTTCACCAGGGCGTGGAAACTGTGGGCAGGGATAACTTCTAAATCGGAAGAGTCCCAGATCGTACGCTGCAGCTGTTCCGTAGCCACCATTTCCGCCATGGTTGTCAATGGCTTGATTTCGTACCTGCTCATATGGATACCATAGTTGAGAGAACCAGACCCATTTTGGACATTTTGAATCGCTGCCAGCTAGCTGCCGGTGTACCAGCTGACAACTTGCGTTCCCCAAATCAACATGAAGATGCCGGCAACGGCCAAATACTGCCCATAAGGCAGATACGTTTTGCGATTAACGCGTCGATTGATGAGCACTACCATCAGGCTGATGACACCGCCCAGAAGCACCGCCAGCACCAGCGCGAAGACAATTCGGTGGAATCCCAACATCGCGCCCAACAGCATGGCCAGTTTGACATCACCGAATCCCAGCGCTCCAGGCCCAAACATCAGCTGACCGGCCCAATAGGCGATGAAAAACATCAGGAATCCCACGGCAGCGCCCACGAGCGCCAAGGGCAGGGTATTCTGGTCATTGGTAACCAGCAGGCTGGCCAATAGGGCCGCCACCGTGGCGGGGTAGGTGATCAGGTTCAAGATGAGCCGATGCTCTAGATCGATGACAATGATCAGGATCAGCAGGGCAATAAACAGGCTGTTGACTGCCAAGTTAACCGGTTCAACGATCAAGGACGGCAGCACGCCAAAGCTAACCGCGGTTGATATTTCTACCAGCAGGGCCCGCGTCGGAATCGCTGCCCCGCAGTTGGCGCAGCGCCGCCCTCCCCACAGCCAACGTCCGATGGCCAGCCAGTGGGAATAAGAATGCACATGACCACACTCTATACAATATGGCCGCTGAACTTTCGTTCTCTCCGGAAGATTATCCGCCAGCATGTTGATGGCGCTGCCTACAATAATGCCCAGGAGCCCAAACAGTAGATTACCCATCAGCAGATTATAGCCGTGAACCGGCCAAGTGGAAAACAGCGCTGTCTGGCATGATACCTTATGAAATGAGTCTCAGCGCGCTCAGGATCGATCCGTCTCCAAAAATCTCGGGCTCAGACTGTGGCGATGGGCAAAAATCGGATATTATTTCCAGAGTGGACCGATCTAGTTGGTTTCCGAATCAAGCGTCGGAAAGGGGCGGGAACTTCTGACAACGGGTAGTTTACTTGGATTCCCCCGCTGGTTCTAATTGTCGCGAATCTTAGCGTCTAGTTTTGATGCGTCATTACAGGAGATAGAAATGAAGAGCATTGCCCGGGTCAGCAAATACGTT
Organism: Chloroflexota bacterium; assembly: GCA_024640485.1. Lineage (GTDB taxonomy): Bacteria > Chloroflexota > Anaerolineae > Promineifilales > Promineifilaceae > JAHEEY01. The sequence continues at coordinate 3,345 of JAHEEY010000286.1, forward strand.
TTCGCCATCCTCCTTGCCCTTATTGTGGTTGCGGCAACTGCAGCAATCATCGTCATTCGGCGATCTTATCCCCAGACCAACGGCACCATCCAAGTAGCCGGCCTCGACGATAAGGTAGAGGTATACCGTGATGCTTACGGCGTCCCGCACATCTATGCTCAGAATGAATCAGACTTGTTTTTCGCGCAGGGATATGTCCACGCTCAGGATCGCTTCTGGCAGATGGAGTTTTGGCGGCACCAATCTCAAGGCCGGCTTTCGGAGATGTTGGGTGAACAGACTTTAGGGATCGACAAGTTCTTACGAAACGTCGGTTTCAACCGGGCTGCCCAGAATCATCTCAGCTACTACCAGCAGAATGAACCTCACTTCATCGCGCTCCTGGAAGATTACAGCCGTGGTGTCAACGCGTACATTGAGGAGAACCGGGGTGCCCTGGCAGCCAACATCACCATTTTAGGCCTGGTGAAAGGCAAGTGGGAGATTGAACCCTGGACGCCTTTGGACACCGTCGCCTGGGGTGTCGCCATGGCCTGGGATCTGAAGGGAAGCGGCAATATGGAGTCGGAGCAAGAGCGGGCTGTACTGGTGCAGATGCTGGGCGAGCAGCTGACCTCAGAACTGCTGCCCTTCTATCCTTTCGATAAACGCCCGGCCATCGTGACCAGTGATGAAATGGCCTCGCTGCCAATGAACCAAACTGCCGCGGCGCAGGCGGATCTGGTGTCAGAAGAAGCGCTGCAGCTGGATTATCAACAGCTGGCAGCTAGTTTCATCGGAGAAATCCCAGCCAATGGGTTGAGCTTTGGCACCGGCACCACCGTAGGCAGCAACAGCTGGGTGGTCAGCGGCGACTACAGCGAAACTGGCGAGCCGCTTCTGGCAAATGACCCCCATCTATCCGAACAGATGCCTTCCATCTGGTATGAAATCGGTCTGCATGCCCCAGGTTGGAATGTGACCGGATTCTCCTTTGCCGGCGCTCCAGGCGTGGTCATTGGCCACAACGATCGGATCGCCTGGGGATTCACTAATGTGGGACCGGATGTTCAAGATCTCTTCATTGAGAAGCTGAACCCGGACAACCCACTGCAGTACCTGTTTGAAGATGAATGGCGCGACATCGAAACGATTGAAGAAGTGATCAAGGTGAATGGGGGAGAAGATGTCACCCTGCAGGTCCACCTGACCCACCATGGGCCAATCCTAAACAGCGTCGATGAGCGGATCGATGAAGTCTTGTCCCTGCGCTGGACAGTGTTCGAACACAGCCGCACCATGGGGGCGATCTTGATGCTGGACCAGGCCCAGAATTACCAGGATTTCAAAGAAGCGGGCCGGAATTTTGACGTGCCAACACAGAATCTGCTGTACGCCGATGTTGACGGCAACATCGCCTATCAGACCCCGGGCCTGATCCCGATTCGGCCGATAGCGGATGGGTTATCGCCGGTGCCAGGTTGGACAGGTGAAAATGAGTGGCAAGGCTGGATCCCTTATGAGTCGCTGCCGTCGGTGCTCAACCCGGAAAAGGGATATATCGTCACCGCCAACAACTCGGTTGCCGATGAGAAGTATCCTTATCAAGTGTCTCTCTATTGGGATAATGGGGATCGGGCGCAGCGAATTACCGACATGATAGAGAGCCAGTTGGCCAAGGGCAGCCGCTTCACACATGATGACTTTGCGCGGATGCAGTTCGACAGCTACTCGCTGACGGCGGCTGATTACGTCCCGCTGATAACCAGCTTGTCCAGCTCCGACAACAGCGTACAGGAAGCGATCGACCTGCTCTCTGAGTGGGATTATCAAGAACGCAGAGAGAGTGTGCCGGCAGCCCTGTTCGAGATCTTCTACATGCAGTTCACCCGGGCAGTGTTGGCCGACGAGCTGGGTTCGGCAGTGGACACCTTCCCTCTAGGAACCGATGCCCAGCGCGTCTTTTTCCACGATCTGGCCGGCAAGCGTGACTCCCACTACTGGGATGATGTGAACAGCCCAGAGATTGAAAGCCGTGACGATATGATCCTGAAGGCGATGGCGGAGGCGATCGGGTGGCTGGAAACTAATCTAGGCGGCAAAATGGAGGATTGGCAGTGGGGAGAGCTGCACACGGTTACCTTCCACGACAGCAGCCTGGGGCAGAGCGGCATTGGCCCAATCGAGAAACTGGTCAATCGAGGGCCCTACCCGGTTGACGGAGGCTCCGACATCGTCAACGCCGCCAGCTGGAGCTGGGACGAGCCGGCAGTCGTCGGTTGGCTGCCGTCGATGCGGATGATCGTCGACCTGTCTGACCTGGATGCCAGCCAGTCCACCCAAACCACCGGACAAAGCGGTCACCCCGGGCATCGCCACTATGATGATATGATCGAATTGTGGGCCAACGGTACCTATCACCCGATGCTGTTTGGCCGCGAAGCGGTTGAAGCCAATGCCGAACAACTGCTGAACTTACAGCCGTCCCAGTAAAGGAAAGCTAACCATGCCGGCAAACGGAATCGTGACGCGACTTATGTCAATTAGAAAGTGGCGGCTGTACCAGAAGATACTGCTGGGGATTGTGCTTTTCCTGGCGGCTGTGGCCATCTACGCCTATCTGCCGATTCGTGAAGACCTCTCCTATTTGGCTGACAGCGGCGATGGTTACGATGCCCGAATACTGAGGGACAGTTGGGGCGTTCCCCACATCTTTGGCATCCGGGATGCGGACACCGCCTATGGTTTGGCCTACGCCCACGCTGAAGATGACTTCCTGACCATCCAGCAGGCATTCCTGGCGGCAAGAGGCCAGCTGGCCTCGGTCTACGGCGTGGACGCGGCCCCAAATGATTACATGGTCCAGCTGCTTCGCGTTTGGGACACCATAGAAGCCAAATATGATGACGGGATTTCTCCCGAAATGCATCTCATGTTGGACGCATACGCTGACGGCCTGAATCATTACGCGGCGCT
>JAHEEY010000287.1 GCA_024640485.1 Chloroflexota bacterium
GTATTGCGTCTGGCCACCACCCCATATAGGCCCAAACTGAAAAGCGCTGCCGCTAACAACAAATACCAGGATAACGGGATCATACTTCGTCCTCCGCTTTTGGCCATGCCACTAAAATGGCCCCAACCATCGCCGCCAGCAGCATCACTGATGCCAATTCAAAGGGGATAACAAATGCGTCGACACTAACAAACGCCCTGCCCAGGGCGGCAATACTGTCTTGAAGCATCCCATCAGGCACCGCGGTACCTGAAGCCAACGGCTGTCCGGCCGCCGGCGCCAACGGCCAGAAATTGCCAATGACGGCAACAAATAGCCCGAAAACCACCAAAGCGGTGAATATCCCCATACCCCATTGAGCATTAAAGGAGGTTTCGGTAGACTGCATCAAGCGGCGGGTCATCATGATGGCAAAGATCACCAGAATGGAGATTGCGCCGATGTACACTAACAGCTGAGCGGCGGCAAGGAAGCCGGCGTCCAACAGCACATAGATAGCCGCGACACCCAAGAAGGATGCCATCATAGCAAGGGCTGAATACAACAGGTTGCGGTTGGTCACAACCACAAAGCCCGCTCCAAGTGTCAGAATACTTACTATAAGAAAAATGATCTGATCAATCGTGGGATCCATATATTGGCTTTCTCCCTAATATCCTAATGTGCAGCCACGGCCTCAGGCGCCAGGTTTCCCGGCTCTGATCCCGAATTTACAGCCGCTCTCGCAGCTAACTTCTCTTCCTGAGCCATTCTTTGTTTCCGGGCAAATCGACGCAGAATCTCCAGCGTCACCAGGCCCAGCAATAGATTGGCAAATAAGTGAACCCCAGCCCGGGAAACATCTCCCAAGCTGGCCATGAACGGCAGCTTTTCAACCACAGCCACCATCAAGACCAGCGCCAAGGTCAGCGGTACCAGGAATTTCCAGTTGAAATTAAGCATCTGGTCAATACGGAAACGAGGCAAGGTACCGCGCACCCATATGAAGACGAAATAGACGGCAAACATCTTGATGAAGAAGACGACCAGGCCCAACAACCGACCAAGCGCCCAGCCGCCGCCGGTTACAAATTCTTCAAGGCCGAACAGGCGATAGCCACCCAAATAGACTGTAGCGAACAAGCCGGACATGAACAGGGTACCGATGAACTCAGCCAGGAAGAACATACCGAATTTCATACCGCCATACTCAATATGAAAACCAGCGACGATTTCCGAATCAGCTTCCAGCAGGTCAAAGGGGGTCCGTCCGGTCTCAGCCAAGGCAGAGATGAAGAAGATTAGGGCGGAGATGGGAACCACTAAGATAAATGGAACTGTCTGCGCATTAATGATGTCAATGGTTGACATCGAGCTGGCCAGCAGAATCGGAACCAGCAGCGACAAAATCATGGGCACTTCGTAACTGACCAACTGGGCGATCGAACGATAGGCACCCAATAATGCATACTTATTATTGGAACCCCACCCAGCCAGCAGCAGTGAAACCACTGAGATTGAACTCACTGCCAAGACATAAAAAAGCCCGATGTTTAAGTCTACACCTAGGACACCGGGCGCAAAAGGCAGTACTGCCCACATGAGCAACGAGGCAATTACAATGAGTAAAGGTGCCAAGTTGTAGGGCCACCAGTCGGCCGCCGCAGGCGTGATCATTTCCTTTGAAAGGAGCTTCAATACATCAGCTACCGTTTGCAGCAGTCCAAACTTGCCGCCGACCCGGTTTGGGCCGATACGGTCCTGCATACGCGCAATGACTTTACGCTCCAGCCAAATTAGGAAGATAACGATCAAGAGGCAAAATGTGGAAACAACCAGGGCGCCAATTAGGTCAAGAACTGGCTCCACAAATCGCTGATCTCCCCACACACCCCGCATATAGTCAAAAACCGTCAAATCAATCAGGCTCTTGAGAAATTCCAGAATTCCGAAGCTCATAGATTATTCTCCATCATCACTGGTAGTTGATGATTGGTAACACGGACAAGACACGAAGAAACAACAGGGAGAATCTGGATCCTAGCTCCAATCCCTGCCGTCCTGCGTCGCTTTTTCTATTAGACCCACTCCAGGACGCCCCGGCTCCAAGCGTAAGCCAACCCAGTTGCCAACAGAACAACAAATAGCACAACCTCAAGCACGGCGAATAGGCCGAGTTGATTGTAAGCTGAGGCAATCGGGAAGAGGAAAACTGCCTCAATGTCAAAAACGACGAACACTAAAGCATAAATATAATACTGAACTTTAAACTGTACCCAAGTATCTCCCACCGTCTCAATACCGCATTCGTAAGTCTCCTGCTTGATAGGGTTCGGTCTTTGAGGACCTAGCAAGCGGTTTACGGCTACCGGCAAAAGGGGGAAAATGGGCGAAAGCACCACAAAAATAGCAATAAATTGCCAGTCACTGAACACGTGGGTTCCTCCTCTCCTGAACGTTTTTAATGTGGAGATTGTGAAATCTATCCCATTTATAACACATGGCAGGGACAACGGCAAAGCGAAAGAGCCCGATTTCAGGCACCAATTTCGGCCCCCAATTTCCAATGAATCTCCTTTAAAAGAAATGCCAGTTCAAGTATACTATTTCTAGTCACTTTCATGAATGTTAACCGTTTTATTTTGTTATTCTGGCGACCTTAATTTATAGTTACCGCTATGCTTGATTCTGCCGTGGAAACTCAGCGCATTCTAGTCGTCGATGACAATACGTTCACTTTACGGATTGTCCAGCATGCCTTGGAGCAGGCCGGATATTTGGTTACGACAGCGGTGTCTGGCGTTGATGCCCTGAAGCTGATCAATCGTCATGGGGTCCCTCACCTGGCGATTGTCGACCTGCACATGCCGATTATGGGGGGATTTGAGTTCTGCCGTACCGTTCGAGAATTCACCACCATGCCGATCATTATGCTGACGGCGGTCAGCACTACAGACACGGTGGTCACCGGCATTGAAGAGTACGCCGAAGATTACATGATCAAGCCGTTCAACCCCAGTGAACTGGTGGTAAGGGTCAATCGCGTGCTCCGGCGAATGGGTGATTACAGCTACACGCTGGAATCCTCCACGCGCGTCGACAGCCGGCTGATGATCAACTTCCCGAATCGCGAAGCGATTGTCAACGGCGAGCCTGTCCCGCTCACGCCCACTGAGGCCAAATTACTGTACATTCTGGTCCGCAATGCGGGGCGTACCGTCACCACCGATTTTTTATTGAATCACATTTGGCCGCTCCAGGATGCCCAAGAAGACCGGCTGCATGTTCACATCCATCGGCTGCGCCGAAAGATCGAGGAACGCGCCGAAGACCCCACCTATATCGTGGCCGAAAGAGGAACCGGATACAAATTCGACCTCCACGACGACACGGAGCTATCTCCCTCCGACTCCGACCAGGACCAATAGCACCTCCCACTGAACGGCCTATTGGCCTTCAGCTCACAGCATTCCACCGATTCCAGACAGCAAATGCGCTGTTCCTTCGTTTGGGGAGATCTCTGATTTCTTAGTTGAGGGAGTCGGGGATCACACTGTCAGCTGGTGACAACGGGAAGCTGTCGGCAAAAGAAAAAGGCTGCCCAACAATTTGGCAGCCTTTTCCCTTCTCTCTGTTTTCCCGCAGAATCAAACTGGAAAACTATCTTCTTCGGATTCTTCCAACCGCAGCTTCATAGCGAGGGCAGCGTTTGGCGGTTCCACCAGGATATCTCCATCTTGAAACACGATCGTCGGGACAACTCGACTTCCATGATTTACTCTCTTGACGAACTCGAGACCTTCACTGTTTTGCTCGACATCTATCTCGACATAGTCGATACCGTATTCATCAAGGAATCGCTTGGAGCGATGGCAGTCAGAGCACCAGCTGGTGGTGTACATCAAGATCTTCTCATTACTGTTCCGGGTCATGCTTAATTGCAGCTCCTCATTGTAGTTTTTCGGTCAGATCGCATACCGCATTGACGAGGCTAGACGGCTGATTCTTACCTTCGAATGCCACGCCATCCACCAAATCTCCATCATCCTGACCGATTTTATCACGTTAACCGTCCATGGTTTAGGCGCGTTTTGGGCCGTCAAGGAGGGTGCAATTTTGCGGTCGAAAAACAGTCGATGTGGGACGAGGCGATGAACCTGCCGCATTTCAGGTAAGTTGCTACAATAAGCCTTAACTTGTCAGAAGGATCTTTTTTGTGAATCGAACCAACGAACAATGGCTGAATGCGCTGCAGGGTCCCAGCCCCGCTCATGATGCCGCCATTGCTGATCTGCGTCAGATCCTGGTGGCGGGCTTGCAGCGCGGCTTGTTGGGTCAGGTAAACACCTCAGCTCCCGAGTTCGAAAGCCTCGCTGAAGATTTCGTTCAGGAAGCGCTGCTGAAGATCGTGGATAAACTAGCCACATTTGCAGGCCGCAGCCAATTCACCACCTGGGCACATAAGATCGCCCTTTCAGTCGCCTTGACTGAGCTTCGACGAAAACGATGGCAAGACAAGTCCCTCGACGGCATCATGGACGTTGATGAAGGGGATTACACCCCCAGTTTCGCTGCAGACAAATCTCCGCTTCCTCACAATCAGGTTGAGCGCCGAGAAGTGATGGCCCGTGTCGAGCGACTTATCAGGGAAGAACTTACAGATAAGCAGCGGGCCGCGCTGACCGCCATCGTCATTGAAGAGCGCAGCGCGGCGGAAACCGCCGCGATGCTTGATATGAAGGCAAACGCAGTGTACAAGCTGCTCCACGATGCCCGGCTGCGCCTCAAGCACCGCTTGGCGGCTGAAGGACTCTCCAGCGCGGAAATCATCAGCGTCTTTTCCTGATCTCAAGCAAATCTTAAGTTCGACACAGGTGCCGGGCTTGCAGATTGACCGTTTTCAGTCCAGAAGGTAAGAACAAGTAGGCTAGATTCGTCAATAGAACAGAATGGCACAATTAATCGAGAAACTCCAACAGCTGTTACGGACTATGAGCAAGCGTGCAAATCAAGAGGTTCCTTCATCAAATGCTGGAATCGCTGACGTCGCGCCCCCATTGAACGAGGACGTCGTCAGGCGGCTCATGCAGATGATTGATAACACTTGCGAGAAGGAATATTCCTGTGAGGAAACGTTTGCGCTGCTCGATGAATACATCGAACTCTCGCTGACCAACAAAGAAGCCGCGGCGCTCATGCCTTTGGTCAAACAGCACATCGGCATGTGCCCCGACTGCCGAGAAGAGTTCGAGGCGCTGCTGCTGGCCATGCAGGGCCAATCACCGTCACTGCCGTAGCAAAGCAGGCACCCCCTACCTTCATCAAAAGCTATTGGACTGCTCACACCGCTGCGTGTTTCTTCTTCGCAACATTATCCGTAGGTGATTGGCACCTTGGTATTGGACCAGGTCTGGCGGCTTGCCGATCAGTTTAATTGAAGCAGCCGTTCACTCTCCTTGACCCTTTCAGCAGTCCAGCAAGTCTCAGGCGGAGCTCCCGACTAACCTGAAGGTAGAGTGTGAAGACCGGATAGGGCGAGATACAATTGGGCTGTGAAGGGAGTTAGACACCTGGTTTCATCTGGAACATTCGCACCTTCATTCCATCAAAACAAATCAAGAGGAAGCGCAGCTATGTTACTAGCCGGGGATATTGGGGGCACCAAAACCGTATTGGCGCTCATATCAGAGGAAAAGGGAGTCAGGCACCCGGTAAGTAAAGCTGCATTTCCCAGCGGGTCCTATCCAACTTTTGAAGCTGTGATAGCTGAGTTCCTTGCCGATGTAAATATTGATCTGGTCACTTCCGCCAGCTTTGGCGTTGCTGGCCCAGTATTGGAAGGCAAGGCAAAAGTGACCAACTTGCCCTGGATGATTGATGCTGACAGCATCAGCAGATCGGTCGAAATCAAGCATGTCTTTCTGCTGAACGATTTGGAATCAATCGCCAATTCAATCCCTCATCTTCAGGCGGAGGACCTCGATACGATAAATGCAGGGGACGTGGAAAACGGGGGCGCAATCGCAGTCGTTGCTCCCGGCACTGGCCTGGGAGAGGCGTTCCTGACCTGGAATGGGCAGACGTATCAAGCGCATCCTTCGGAAGGGGGTCACGCCTCTTTTGCCCCTACGACCGCGGAACAGCAGGAGCTGCTCACCTACCTTCGCCGCCGCTTCGGACATGTCAGCTATGAAAGAGTTTGCTCCGGGAGCGGGATTCCCAATATCTACCATTTCCTTCGCGACACCGGCAAATATCCGGAACCCAGCTGGCTGGCAGCTAAACTGTCCGAGGCCAATGACCCGACGCCAATCATCTC
>JAHEEY010000014.1 GCA_024640485.1 Chloroflexota bacterium
CTCCTTCAGCAGAACCGCCGCCAGACCCTTTGTCTTTTTTGGCCTGTGTCGCTGACTACAGCTTGGTCATAATCTCCGGCCCATTTTCGGTGATAGCGATGGTGTGTTCGAATTGTGCCGATAGCGAGCCGTCAGCGGTAACCACCGTCCAGCCGTCATTCAGCAGCACCCATTCATGGGCGCCATCGTTGATCATCGGCTCAATGGTGAAGGTCATGCCTGGGCGCAGCCGGGGGCCTGGAGAAGCCTGGCGGATATGGGAGACGGAAGGAGATTCGTGCAAAGACCGGCCGATGCCGTGGCCGCCCCACTCCCTCACCACCGAGACATTCTGGGTATCGGCATAATCATTAATGGCTCTGCCAATATCATTCAGGTAACCACCCGCCTGTGCCGCTTCTATCCCTATCCGCAGGCACTCTTTGCTCACTTCCAGCAGCCGCTCGCTGTTCTTGGAAATTTTCCCAACTGGGAAGGTCACACAGGCATCTCCGCAGTAACCCTTGTAGCGCAGGCCGATGTCAATGCCGATGATGTCCCCTTCTTTCAGGATGCGATCATCAGGTAATCCGTGACAAATTTCATGATTGACTGACGCGCAAATAACCCCAGGAAATGGGGGATGCTCGGCCGAACTGCCTTGATACCCTTTGTAGAGCGGCGTCGCCCCTTGTTTGACGATTTGAGCCTCAACCAATTGATCAAGGACGCGCAGGCTCACCCCGGGCTTGACGCTTTCACCCAGCAAAGCGAAACATTCGGCGACCATCCTTCCGGACACCCGCATGCGCTCCAGCGCCTTTCTATTTTTCAATCCCATTATTCAAAGACCTCTTTAAGTGGATCCCTTCCAAACTCAATGTTTCGCCGTAGGAATCGCCCAAGAAGCGCCGGTGGTCGCAGCCCATTTTCGGCACACCAGCTACCATAATTCTAAGCCGTTCAGTATAGCACAGTGTGGCCTCTGGGACACAGGAACCCGGTGACAACCAGCGCCTGTCAGCAACCCTGATTTGATGGCAGCCGCGGCTGTTGGATCAAGGCTTGTCTGCTCGCAAATTCATTAAGCATACCCGGGAGGGACCGAACACCGGTTCCCCGCCGGCAGCCTCGATATCCTGGACAATTCTCTGCACACCAGACCGAAACTGGGTGTCCGACATAGCGATTAGCTGGGAGCAGTGCTGTCGATCATGAATAGATGCGAGAAACTCCCTGAGATCCAGCGACTCATCGATGTCTGTAAAATCAAGCTGGACATCGACGAAACCCACCAGCTGCAGCAGGGCTGCCAGATCCGGAAGCGGCATGAAGTCCTGCAGATCAACTGCGTAAGCATCCGGGAAGTAGTGGTAGTAGATCCACTCCGGCATCCTCCGCGGGCAGATATTCGCCATGACAAAACGTCCGTTTGGCCGCAGCAGCCGGAAAACGGCCTGGATCATGGCGCGTTGGTCTCTAACATGGTGGAATGAGAATTGATTGGAGATGAAATCAAACGAGCAATCAGGGAACGGCGGTGCGGCGTTGTCCCCCTGTACCCAATGAATCTGGTTCGACTTCGGCAGCGCCTGCCGCAGCATGCCCTGGAACAGGTCAAGGCCCACCAAATCGGCCCCAGGCACCAGGGGCCGATGGGCGGCTAATTGACTGCCGGTTCCGCAGCCCATGTCCAGGAGCGAAAGCGCAGACAGAGGCTGCTGGCGCTGGGCTAGAAAAGGCGGCAGATTGGGGTCAACCTGTTTTTGCCGGTAGGGCTGACGGTCATATTGATGGGCAATCAGGTCGTAATCGACGCGCGCCCTTACCCTGCTAGGCTGATCTGCGCTCATTTGCGGTCAGTTCTGCCGTCTACCCTTCATCCGGCTGATAGGTATGATAGGCGAGCACCTTCCGGCGATTAACCAGGACGTAGTTAACGTTGCGCGTCGGCAGCTTGGTGACCCCTTTGGTAGTGAACACCGATGCGTTGGATATGGCGAAGTAGTCGTGGCCTCTGTCGAACAGATCATCTTCTCTGAGATCCCGGTTGACATGCAGATCTCCCCGGATGGCGCACCAATCGGTATAGAACACCACCGGACGCTTGGTTCGCAGCACCTGCAGGAGTTCCGACTGCTCTTGATCTATAATGGATATGAAATGAATGGCGTCCCGGTCTAGGCTCATGTAGGATTGCTTGAAGCCGGGGATCTGATAATCTGAAGTGAGAGTCTTCAACTCCACATCGTCAACTCTAATATGGGTACGCGACTGGTCATTCATGAACACCATCGCGTCTCCCCGAGGCTGGAAATTACCGCTGATCAAGAAATTCTCTATCGCGATCTCTACCTGAAAAATAGGCAAATTAAGTTCCATTCATTCCTCCTCATCTGCTCATCAGAGTTGATCAATTGTCAAGTGGCCCATGAAGATATACTCTATGAGCAGGGTTGCGTCATCCGATGCCGCTGCATGTCGGTTTGTCCCGGCAGCGCACGAGAGCGTAGATGACTATGAACCCTTCTAGTAGACATAATTATCTACCAATAGCAGCAGCTATGTCAAACTTTTCTAGACGCATCTTTCTTGTCACCATCGGTTGAGCCTTATAAAATCTCTTCTTTGGCAAGTAAATATATGTTATTAGCTATCGACATCGGAAACACGAATATTACTCTGGGCATCTGGGATGGCGGCGCCTGGCGAAAACAGTGGCGCCTATATACCGTCCAGAGCAAGACAGCGGATGAGTACGGCATCGCCCTGACGGTGCTGCTGCGTGAAGCTGGCTTGATTGACGCGATTGATCATTTGATCATGTCCAGTGTCGTCCCGTCCCTTACGCACACCTTCTCGCAGGTCAGCAGAGAGTACCTGGGATTGACGGCGCTGCTGGTCAACGCGGACCTGGACACCGGCATCGATATTCAAATCGAGCATCCGGAAACAGTGGGCACCGATCGGATCGTGAATGCCGCAGCCGCATTCTATCTCCATCCGGGGCCAAGCATCACCATCGATATGGGCACTGCCACTAAATTCGATGTGGTCACCGCGGCTGGGGCGCTGATTGGGGGCGTAATTGCCCCCGGACTGCAGCTGACCGCTGACGCTTTGGTCAGCCGGGCTGCGAAATTGAGTCAGGTGGCCCTGGAAGCGCCGCCGCAGACCATCGGACGAAACACGGTAGAGGCGATGCAGTCTGGGCTGGTGTTCGGATATGTCTGCATGATGGAAGGGATCACCAAGCGGCTGCTGGCCGAACACCCGGACCAGGGGCAGCGTATCCACGTCTTGGGGACCGGCGGCCTGATCCAGATGATCTCTAAACATAGCGACCTGATCGATCATGTAGATCCGTGGTTGACGTTGGCCGGGCTCCGCATCATTCATCAAAGGGTAACCCGATGATCCACTCATCTAGCGGCAGACTCCTGAAAGGAACGATCTCCCTGCTGTTCATCGCCATTCTCGCCGCCTGTAAGCCGGCCTTCTTCAATCCCCCCAGATTGACTTCTTCACCGGCACAGCTGGGGCCAGAAGCGGTCAGCACCTCAGAGCCGCTGTTCTTGCCGGCTCCCACGGCAATAAGCGGTGCCGGCAGCTCTTCGAGCCCGATAGTCAGCGCCGGCGCCAATCCCACGCTGACTGTATGGATAAATGAAAGCTCCGATCAGCATCGGCAAGCTCTTCAGCAAATGGTGGATGAATTCGAACAGCGCTACCCAATCAATGTGGAGCTGTATCTGGTCTCATCAGGGCTGCTGCCCAGCTTGATGGAGACGGCGATTCTCTCAGACACCGTCCCCGATATCGTCCTCCATCCAGCCGCCTACACCGTTGGCTGGACCCAAAGGGGAATCCTGGATCCGGTGGCGGCCGACGCCATTATCGACCAGATTGGCCGCAGCAGTTTTGACCCGGCAGCGCTGAATCTGGTAGAGGTTGACGGTATCACTGCCGCCATCCCAAGTGACGGCTATCACCAGCTGCTGATCTACCGGAAAGATTGGTTTGACGAGCTAGGGCTCGCCGCCCCGACAGATTACGCATCGATGATGACTGCTGCCGAGACGGTACACGACGCAGAGGCGCTGAACAGCGGCATTGTGGTCCCAACAGAGTCTAATCTAGTCACCACACACCAGGTGTTTGAGCAGATCGCTGCCGCCAACGGCTGCCAGCTGATCGACCGGAAAGGGGAAGTGCTGCTCCTGGAGCCAGCCTGCCGCGAGGCGATCGATTTCTATCAAAGCATCATCAACCGGTTCAGTCCAGTTGGGGTACAGACCGACACCAGTACCAGAAACGCCTATTTAGCCGGCACCACTGGCTTCATTATCGGCACACCAAGGATGCTGCCAAAGCTGGCCGGCCTCGATCAAGCTGTGGCGCCCAGCTGCCCCGAATGCGTGGACGACCCGGGATATCTGGCTGAAGCCAGTGGCATTATCACCACATTGAAAGGGGTCAATGCCAGTGCCCCAGCGGCAAGTTACGGAGAAGTAACTTACCTGGGGATCACCCGCGCCGCCGACAGTGAGCTCGCCACTGCTTTCGTCGACTACTGGTTCAATGACGGCTATCCCATTTGGCTGGCGACAGAGGCTGAGCGGAAAGTGCCGATGCGTTGGGGAACCAATGATGAGCCAGGCCTATTCATTGATCGTTGGGGCAGCCAACCAGTGGGCGGCTCCAACCTCACTTTGACTGACATCTATGGGCAGCCGCTGGTGGATCAGCTGAAAGAAGGCATCGCCGATTCCCAACGGTGGGGCTTCCCTCAAGGACAAGGGGCGCTCATCGGCACCATGTACCAGGAGCTGACCCTGCCGGTGGTCCTTCAGGAAATGCTCAGCGGCTACTTCAACAGCGGTCAGACATTGGTTGAAATGTACCGCCGGATTACTGACCTTATCCCAAATTACGAGTATTATTCAGATACAGAATCAGGTACAAACTAACCCGGATCAGGTCAAAGTTCTGCCTGGCCGGAATCACTCCATCTATAGATGTGATTGAGGCTATCGAAGAAAGTACGGAAATCACTCAAGGAAAACTGATGTCATCCCCACCACCTTACATCGAAGAAACATTCGGTATCTTGACCGATGATGATCTCTATCTCGACTGCGTATTGATCAAGCCGGCCAACGCTTCCGACAAAGATCTGAAAGTGCTGCGCGCCTGGGTGCCCAAATACCCGCTTACCAAAACCAGCGTCATCTCCTGTGCCCGGCAGGAAGTGACTTCCTACGGAGCTGACGGCAAGATCGCTCATCTAGTCTTCGATTTACGGGGCAGCGGTGAGAGTGACGGCATTCTTGGGGATCAGAACTTCGCTCTAGATCTGGGGGCGATCGCATCATGGGCTGACGAGCGTTTTGGCTCTATTGATTTCGGATTTCTGGGCTACCCCACCATGGCGGAATTCGCCAAGGTAAACCTTTGGCCTTTACGAGCCGGCGCGGTCATGGAGACCTACTTGTACAAAGCCGCGGGCACCGAAGTGATCCATGACAGCATCATTTATATGTCGACCTACGGCAATTTCAGTCAAAAAGATGAACGCATCTGCATCGCATTGGCTGATGCCGGTTATGATGTCTATGGGATGGATCCCCTTCGCTATCTGCTCCACGCCAATAAAAATCAGAAGCTAACCCCTGAAATCCTGAGCTCAGACCTGAAAGAGCTGATTGAGATGCTTCCCGGCCGGCCGATCATTGTTGGCCAGCCTCTAGCCGCCGGCCTGGCCCTGACATGGGCTATTGATGTTGAAGCTGTTCCCGGGGTAATCGCCATTGGTGATTGCCAGGCCGGTTTAAGCCTGAACCACGTCTTCGATCACAGCAATCCGCTGACCTTGCAGATCAACCGGCGCGTTGGGACCCTGGCTCCGCGGCCGGCAGCGTTCGTCGTTCCCAGCGGCAGCCGGCGTCGAAACCAGATCGAAAAAGAGCTGCAAGTCCTATACGATTGCACAAAGTCACCGCGAAAGATTGAATTTGCTGAGGAAGTGACGGCAGAACTCTTACTGCAGCTGCTTGACTGGGTCAAAACACACCAGTCCTAGCGACTGCTGTCGATGGAGCTCTTCAACGAAGATTAATGCTTGACGCTCAATCTTCGGCATGCTATCATGCGTCTATCATGTTGAAATCAGCGCTCTTTTTTAGCTACTATTATTTTACGAATCAACCAAGCCGCAGCTTTGGGCCGAGGGTCGATTCGCTTTTACTTGATGAGTAGTTAGAAAGAGCAACCGGCACAGTCAGTCCAAAGACGCGGCATATCAGCCGCGTCTTTTTTATTTTGGGTAGCGTTATAGAAGGAAACGATATGTTCACAGATAACAGCAACGAGATTTCAAACACGGCAAACGCGTCTTCGCAGCTGGCCTGTCGAGGGGTGCGCGGCGCCACTACCGTGAGAGAGAACACCAAGGAAGCGATCCTGGAGGCGACCTACGACTTGCTCAGCACCATTATCCTGGTGAACAAGATTCACCCTGATGATGTGGCCAGCGTTTACTTCACCACCACAAAAGATCTAAATGCCACCTATCCGGCGATCGCTGCCCGGCAGCATGGATGGTATGACGTAGCCCTGATTTGCGGTCACGAAATGGACGTCCCCGATGGCCTGCCGATGTGTGCCCGGGTGCTGATCCACTGGAATACCACGCTTTCCCCTCAAGAGATCGTCCACGTCTACTTGAAGGAAGCGAAATCTCTGCGCCCGGATCGTGATGACCATCCGCCGGTGCGCCCGATACAGATGTCAGAAGTTGAAGCTGCTGTTAAAATGCTGGAACATAACCTATAGGACAGTGTCAGCTGACCGCGCGATTTCGCTCAAACTGACCCTGCCGCACTTACTAAACTAAGATATTAGACAATACTAAGTGAATACGACAATGATCATCATTATGAAGACGCATGCGACCATGCGTGAAAAGTCAGCGGTAATCGCCTGGGCTGAAGACGCCGGCTATAAGATCCACCTGTCCGAAGGCAGTGAGCAGACTGTTGTCGGAATCATCGGCGACGGCCGACCGCTGAACCGAGAGCAGGCGGCCAGGATGGCTGGGGTTGAGCGGGTGGTGCCCATCTTGAAGCCATTTAAGGTAGCCAGCCGAGAATTCAAGCAAGAAGACACCGTATTCCCGATTGGCTCGCACATGGTGGGCGGTAAAGGGTTGGTAATTATGGCCGGGCCATGTTCTGTGGAAAGCCGCAGTCAGATTATCGAGACCGCCCACGCCGTCAAAGAAGCCGGCGCCCATATCCTCCGCGGCGGCGCTTTCAAGCCGCGCACCTCCCCCTACTCTTTCCAGGGATTGGGTGAAGAAGGGCTCAAGTATCTGGCGGAGGCGCGTGAAGAAACCGGACTGCCGATCATCACCGAGGTGACCGAACCGGCACTGGTGCCTCTGGTCTGTGAATATGCCGACATCCTGCAGATCGGGGCCCGCAATATGCAGAACTACGCCTTGCTGCATGCCGTGGGGAAATCACAACACCCGGTGCTGCTGAAGCGGGGGATGAGCAGTTTTATCGAAGAGTGGTTGATGTGCGCCGAATACATCCTCAGTCACGGCAACACCCGAGTTATGCTGTGCGAACGGGGTATTCGCACCTTTGAGACCTATACTCGCAACACCTTTGACATCAACGCCATCGCCGTCGCCAAGCATCTTTCCCATCTGCCGGTTATCGCCGACCCCAGTCACGCTACTGGGAAATGGGAGTATGTGGCCGCGGCGACAAAAGCGAGCATCGCTGCCGGCGCCGACGGCGTCATACTTGAGGTTCACCCGCGACCGGAAGAGGCGCTGTCCGACGGCATCCAATCGCTGAAGCCGGGCCGCTTTGCCAAGCTGGTCAAGCAAATGAAAGCAGTGGCTGAGGCTGTCGATCGGCATATCGACTAAGCGCCCAAAAACCAGATGGCCCCTATTTGGCCAACGTCTTAACCCGCCTGATCAAACGGACCGAACCAGGCTGAGAACCATAGCTCGGCTGAGCTTCTCCTCGCCCTTTTCCATCGCGTCCAGGGTAGAGATCGCCAGTATCAGCGGGATCTTGATGAAATAGGTGAATGGATTATTGGGCAGCGTCTTTGCGTAAGCTTCCGCTTCGGCCAAATTCAGGCGGGTATATTGGTGCAGTTGAGATAGATCCCATTCAAACGGCAGAAAATCGACCCCCCTTTTCATATCTTCGACCCGATTGCGCAGAATGTTAACCATCTGCAGGCCGCGGCCAAATTGAACGGCGAAAGCGCGGTTCATCTGTGAGCCGTCGAACCAGGCGCCAAGATCGCAGATCAACAGCCCAACAGCCCCGGCGACGCTGAAGGTATACCGGTCTAAATCTGCCTTAGTCTCAATCGTCCACCCTTCAGATACCCAATATGCCATCCGGTCTGCCATGGCTGCGGTGGCATCCCAGATACGCGGCGCAATAGAGGCGGGCGCCTGACACGCCCATTCCCCCAGTCGGCGGGTTACTTCTGGCAGCGTATGGCTGTATGGGCTGAACATCTGGTCCAGCTCAACATGATCAAAGGAGTCGATTGTGGTCTGCGACTGCATCAGCTGGCTGATTAAGTGAAGCAGCTTGGCCTTGTGTTGAACCGGCAGATCAGGGTGGTCTTCAATCTCATCTATGGCCCGCATACATAAATAAGCACCGCCTACCGCTTCCTGCAGGCCGGAGGGCAGCCGGCTGATTGGAATGAAGAAGGTACGACTTGTCTGCTTCAGCAGCCGCTTCGCGTTTTCTGTCAATGCCATAGGAACACTCCTTGAAATGGCAGGCTGACACCTGCCGCTAAAACTATCGCCAACTGCCGAAGAACTGCCCTAGAGCTTCTTTGTGCGCTTCAGGCCAACAGGGATAATTCCCGTACAGAAACTTGGAGGATGGCCGCGACGTGATCGGGGTGAGCGGATCAAATGCAGCGCGCTGATTTAATGACAAGTTATCCACGTTTGTCCAGGAACTCCTTGCAGTCTATCCAGTTCGCCTTCATCGGTCCAGTAGTTCCAACAACCTATCCGGCCGATCCGTGATTATGCCATCCACACCGAAGTCCAACATCCGCTGCAAGTCTTCGGTCTCATTCACTGTCCAGACATGCAGATCAACATTATGACTTTGAGTCGCTTTTACGAATCGGTCAGTTATCACATGCAGATCGCCGAAATACTCAGGTACTTGAATCGCTTCGCTCGGCGCCTGGAAGAGCCGACCCAGGAACAGCGTGTTCAGAACAAACAGCAGCCGAATCTCTGGTTCGACCATGGACGTAGCCACCCCAGGGCACTGGCTGCGAAACTCCTTCATGGTGGATTCATGGAACGAGGCCACCAGCACCTGCTCTTTCATCTGATACGCATCAAGCAGCTGGCAGAACGGGGCAACCATTGAGGGCGATTCCTGCTTGATCTCGATGTTCATGGGCATATCGGGGAAAGCGGTAAATATCTCCTCCAAGGTGGGCACCTGGATCCCCTGTCCCCGGAAGGGATAGGTGGCCCCGTCATCGTCGGTCCAATAGTCGCCGGCGTCCAGCGATTTCAGCTGTTCCAGGGTCATGTCTTGGATTCGCCCGCTGCCGTCGGTGGTCCGATCTACCGTGTCGTCATGCATCACCACGATCACATCGTCAGCGGTCGTGTGAATATCCATTTCCAGCACATCTACCCCTAGCTCTACCGCATGGCTGAAAGATGCCAAGGTGTTGGAAGGCCGCAGCCCTTCTCCTCCCTGATGAGCAATAACCAGCACGCCGTCTTTCTCAAAGAATGGATGATCGGGTACCGGCTGGGACAGCAAGACGAATCCGATATAGATTAACAAGAACAGGCCTACGATCCCGGCAAGCACGCGAGCAAATTTACCACGCATATGTTTTCCTCCAGAGAATAATTTCACCTGCAATATTGTAACCCCAAATGGGAGGCTGCGGTTGCTCTCCTCCGGGCATGAAGTATAATGCCAACAGTATCTTTCAGCGTAACTTTGGAGATGAAATATGGCACGTCGAGCAGTCTTTCCATTTACCGCCATCGTCGGTCAGGAGCGCATGAAACGGGCGCTTATCTTGAACGCCGTCAGCCCCCAGATCGGCGGGGTTCTGATTCGCGGCGAGCGGGGCACTGCTAAGTCTACGGCGGCCCGGGCGCTGGCAGCGCTGCTGCCCGAAATCGAAGTGGTCGCCGACTGCCGTTTTGGCTGCGCGCCTGACCGCCCCAACGAATGGTGCGACGACTGCCGCAGCCGCCATGCTGACGGTGTCTTAAAGACCCATATGCGCCGCACCGCGTTTGTCGACCTGCCGGTCAGTGCCACCGAAGACCGGGTCGTCGGCACCCTGGACATTGAAAAAGCGATCCAAAAGGGTGAGAAACATTTCGAGCCGGGCGTCCTGGCATCAGCCAACCGCGGCCTATTGTACGTGGACGAGGTCAACCTTCTGGACGACCATGTGGTTGACCTGCTGCTGGACTCGGCAGCCATGGCAGTCAACGTGGTGGAGCGGGAAGGGATCAGCTTTACCCATCCCGCGAAGTTCATTCTGGTAGGCACCATGAACCCGGAAGAAGGGGATTTACGTCCGCAGCTGCTGGATCGGTTCGCATTCTCGGTGCAGATCAGCGGCCTCAGTGACACTAATCAGCGGGTCGCCATCATGGAACGGCGCATCTCCTTTGAAAGAGACCCCGAAGGATTCCGAGATGAATGGCGCGAAAAGGAACGGCAGCTGTCGGCTCAAATCGCTAATGCGCGCAAACTGGTTCATTCGGTGCGCTACTCCCGCCGGGATCTGGTCTCCATCGCCGGACTGACCGCCACTATGAATGTCGACGGCCACCGTGCCGATCTGGTGATCCTCCGCGGATCTCAGGCCCACGCCGCCTTTGAAGGGCGCGACCGCATCAGCGGCCATGACATCATCCTGGCGGCGGAGCTGGCTCTCCCCCATCGCATCAAGGGACGCGCTTTTCAAGACACCAGCGTTAATGCTGAAGATTTGGAAGAGCGTTTCGACCAGGTGCAGAGTCAAATCGGCAGCGGTGAAGAGAGCGAACCCATCGAAGATGACACTGACGCCAGTTCGGTAAAAAAAAAGCAACAGACACTGAAGTAGGTGAAGGGGCGGAAGCTTCCCAAACAGAAGCCGGGCCCCAGACTGTCCCTTCCTCACCCCAAGAGGGGCAGTGGTGGGAAGGCGGCCAAAAAGTAGCTGCCAAGCAAGAGTTCATGGCTCGGCGGCTGGACACGCAGCTGGACCGGCTGACCCGTAAGCAAGCGGGCCGCCGCTCGCAGACCAAGACCGAACGTAAACGGGGTCATTATATTCGCGCCCGCCTGCCCAAGAAGGACCGGATCACCGATCTGGCCTTTGACGCCACCATGCGCGCCGCCGCTCCCCATCAGATGAACCGGGATCGCTCCGAAGTCGCATTGGCCCTTAAGAAGCAAGATCTCAGGGAAAAAGTCAGGGTGCGCCGTTCAGCCAATTTGATCCTGTTTGTGGTGGACGCCAGCTGGAGCATGGCGGTTGCCGAACGGATGGAAGCGACCAAGGGCGCGATCATGTCGCTGATGACCGACGCTTACCAGCGTCGGGATCGTGTTGGGCTGATCGTCTTCAACAAGAATGATTCTCGGCTGGTGCTGCCTCCCACAAATTCCGTCCAATTAGCCAAGAAGGCACTGGTAGACATCGCGGTTGGCGGCAAGACGCCGCTCTCTGCCGGGCTGAATATGGCCTATGAAGTGTTCCGCAAAGAGAAGTACACCCACCCCGACGTCCTGCCGCTGATGCTGCTGCTGACCGACGGCGCCGGCAATGTCTCCATGACCAACCTGGCCCCTCAAGAAGAAGCACACCGCATTGCTGAGCTGATCAGAGACGAGAAGATCCGCTCCGTAGTAATCAACATGGAGCATGCCGCGTTCGACCAAGGGCTGGCCCGGCAGCTGGCAGAGCATCTGAACGCGCCCTGCCACACTCTGGAAGATTTGCGGGCCGACACACTGTACCAAACCGTATTGAATGAACTGGACTGAGGTCCGACAAGGGATCGCCGAAAAGAAGTAGGAATAAAAAAGGGGCGCTTTGAGCGCCCCTTATGGTTTACCGTCCGAAATGCATCGGCATAATCACGTGAACAAAATCGGTGTCCCCCACCGGTTTCAGCACACCAGGCTCCATTGAAGAGGTCGTCTCCAGGGCGATCTGCGGGGTGTCGATGACATTGAGTACATCAGTCATGTATTTGACATTGAAGGCGATCTCGATGGCGTCTCCTTCCACATTGGCATCGATCTGAGCCACGTTGTCGCCGGTTTCAGAGCTGGTGGCGGCAACGACCGCATATCCCGGATTGATCTCATCCCCTGGCTCAATACGGACACGAGCCGTGTGGCTGGACTCCCGGGCGAAAATCTCCGCAGTCTTACACGCTTTGTAGAATTCGGCAGTGCTGATGACCGCGCGGGTATTGTGCCGCTTGGGGATGATCGGGCTATAGTCAGGGAAATTGCCGTCAATCAGCTGCGAAACCAGTACGATGTTGTCCATATCGAATATGATCTGGTTGCGCCCTTCAGGCAAAGTAATGTAAATCGCCTCTTGGTTCTCGTTGATCACCCGTGCCAATTCAGCCAAAGCCCGGGCCGGAATCGTCAGGCGAATTGGCTCGCCCACATGGCTGGGGATCTGGGCTGAGCGCACCGAAAGGCGAAAGCCGTCGGTTGCCGCCATAAGTACCTGTCCTTCCTCGAACAGGGTGGAAACACCGGTCAGCATGGGGCGGGTATCATCCACGGCAGCAGCGAAAGCGACCTGCGTAATCATATGCTTGAAGACATCAGTTTCTACACGAATTCGATTGTCTTGATCTGGCTCCGGCACCAATGGGAACTCCTGGGCGTCGATGCCCTTGATGTTCGCTTCTGTGCGGGCGCAGGAGATATGTACTGTCTGGGTGCGCTCATTGAGAGCCAGATTCACCTGTTCCTGAGGCAGCGCCCCAACCAGATCACCAAAGGTGCGGGCCGGGATAGTGATCGCCCCTTCTTCTTCGACCTTGGCGCCGATCCAGCAGGTAATGACAATTTCCAAATTTGTAGCGGACAGCTTCAAACGCCCATTGTCAGTTGCGATCAGCACATTCCCCAGCACCGGCAGTGTCGATCGGGTACTCACCGCTCGACTTACGATACTCAATCCCTTGGCCAAGTTTTCTTGCAAACAGGACACTTTCATAATGATTCTCCTGCAATTGTTGTAATACCCCGCATGTCAAGATTAGTATACAATATACTGAGGTCAGTTGCAACACGGATCGGCGCCTCCGCCTATTACCCCTAGCCGCTCTGTTGATTGAACCGAGTACCTGACGATCGGCTGCGACCTGTGCATCTAATCGAGTGCAATATCCCTTTTCTGCAGGAGTGCCCATGCGTAAAATAAGCTTGAACCAGGATGCGGAATACTTGAAAAATGAGCAGTATCAGGACTCCGGCAATCTGAATGCCCGCGCTGAACTGCACCGGCGGTTCAGCAGCAACAAGTCGGGCTGGCACCCTTGGGTGCTGCAGCAGATGGCGCTATCCCCCAACTGCCGGGTATTGGAATGCGGCTGCGGACCGGGATGGCTGTGGCGCGACCAACTGGACAAACTCCCTGCCGGCTGTGACATCACCCTGACCGATTTTTCCCCAGGCATGGTCGCGGAAGCGGAGAACGCGCTCTCTTCAACCGGGCCCAATTTCCACTTCGAGACTGCCGACATTCAGTCGCTTCGCTTCGCAGACAACAGCTTCGACGTGGTGGTGGCAAACCACATGCTCTATCACGTCCCCGATCGATCCAGGGCGTTGGCCGAAGTCCGCCGGGTGCTCCGCCCCGACGGACGGTTCATCGCCGCCACCAACGGCCGCGATCATATGCGCGAGCTGGGCGAATTCAGCCGGATACTGCTGTCGGAGAAGGAAGGCCAATCGCTAGCCCGGCGGCGGGAACAAGTCTCGTCGGCGTTCTCGCTGGAGAATGGACAAGGACGGCTGGCAGCCTACTTCAAACGGGTTTCCCTACACCTTTATGAGGATAGCCTGGAAGTTACTGAGGCGGCGCCGCTATTGGCCTACGCCGCCTCAACGATGGGGGGTGCGGAAATTTTGAATGCAGAGCTCACGGCATTGGCGGAGGGTTGGATCGAATCCGAGATCCAGCGGAAAGGCGCTGTCCACATCACCAAATCATCTGGATTATTCATCGCCCAGGATTGATTGATGCGGCAGGCCCTCACCTCGCCACCTGAACTGAAATAGTGCTCAGACCCGCTGGAACCAGCGGGGTCCTTCGTGAGACTGCCCGCCTCGCCACAGCTGCAGGGTCAGCTCCATGTGGCCCAGATGGAGCGCGGTGTGGTCAATGACGTGGAGAATCGCCCAGCGAACCGGCACCTGCCGGTCTCTGGCTTCCCGGCTGCCGTTCAACGTTTCGTTGGATAGTCCTTCGAAGATGCGGCGCGTCTCAGCGCCCACTCGTTCCAACAGCTGGGCCAATTCCCCGCCTGATGCTGCTTCTGCCACGAACTCCTGGTCCCTCACCCGCTCTTTAGCGTAGCCGGCGATGACCTCCGCCATCCAAAAACGCTCCGCGCCGGCGACATGGGTCGCCAGCACTGCCAGGGAATTGGTGGCGTGACTGTCATCCCCCTGCACCGGGCGCCAGTTCAACGCCTCCGCCGGCAGGTCGCGAACCATGTTGATCACCTGATCTCGAAGATCCTCAATCATGCCCAAATATTGCTGCCGTTCAGAATTTCGCGATTCCATGCTGATTCTCCATCCTACTGCTCTATGACATTTGAGCTGAGCTGGCTTGCCTCAACTGACGATAATTTCCTCAACTTGCACCTTCCCCTGATCGTAGGTAAGGCTGACATGATGACGGTGTATCTCCCCATTGTGACTGAAAATCCGGGGGACGCGAGCGCCATTAATGTAATGGATGCCTTCCTGGTACACATGCCACCTTCGGGCGCCACCCCCTTTCAGCCGGTGGTGCATGTGGCCGCCGACAACGGCAAGCACCTGCTTGCCGTTTGCTGAAGCGTAGGCGATCGCCTGCTGCAGGTCGGCATCTCCGTAATCGAGCTGATCATTGGAAAAATCGCACCCCCAAATATCCTGTCGGTTGTCTCCCAGGCCGAAGGGGCCGTTGTGGGCCAAAAAGATCAGCTGTTCCGCAGCGGACTCGTCAATTCGACGTTTCAGCAGTTCTGCCGACTCCTGCATCGACCCGACTCTGTACCGGCGCTTGAGATAGTCGCGGAAGTCCACCGTGGGCCCGCCCATGGAAAAGGGGCGAGCGGCGATGACGTCAAGTAGGCTGCCCGAAAGAGCGTATGGGTGACAGCTGAAGCCGCCCAGTTGGACGGCACCCAACCGGCGCTGCAGCCTGCGGTGCTTGACCCCCTGCCCCAGCCCGAAAAGCCAGGCGGCTGCGCGCCACCCTTTGATCTCTGAAACCAGTTGGAACAGATCCACGGTGTCGTGATTTCCCGGGATAAGTAGCGCCGGCTTCTGCAGCCGGGAAATCCGCTTCGCAACTCTGAACCCCTGCCGGGGCCAATAATTGGAGAGATCGCCCACAAACAGGATCAGATCATGGGCCGACGAATTAAAGTAAGCCAGGTCATCTTCACTAAATTCGAGATGGATGTCACCAACAATCGCTATCTTTACCATTTTCGCGCCGCCTCCAACTGTATTCTCACGCTTTTGTGGAAACTTTTCAAACTGCTTGACGAATAATCCCTGGCTATGGTAGACTGTTTTCTGTTCAAGATTAACCAATATGGAGGTGCTACATGCTGCATAAGAAAATAACCCTTGTCGCCAATGCGATTATGCGTTGTGAGTACACTCCTGTTTCCGGCAGTTAACTTCTTTCGCTACCCGTAACTCAAGAAGCTAAGATAACCCCGGCCACAGGCGCGTATATCCTGTGGTTTTTTGTTGCCAATTGACAGCCACCGGTCACAACGCTGACCCGTGGCTTTTTTCGTGCCAGGCAGGCGATCTCCATCGTTCATTCAGAACCAACAGCCGCCACCCCGACAGCTTTGCCGCGGGCCCTACCCTTCATGGACGGCCCATCACGCCGCCCGCATACCAGAATAAGTTACACACAAGATAGGGAAGATTCCTGCACAATGGACAGTTATAAAACGCTAGAAGCGAATGAAGCATATGACGAATATGATTATGCTGACCGGAGCCGGGATGCCCACCGGCGGCAAAAAAGCTCTGGGAGAAAACCAAAAGCTCAGCTAAGCCGAAAAGAACTGCTGGCTGAACTAACCGATTTCAACGACAACATCACCGAGTTCGTGCCCAGCTACGCGGCGGCGCTCGATCCTCACCATCATGAACGGCAGTGGGTGATCAACTCAGTCGCCCCCTTTTACCAGGATAACATCATCACCGATGTCACCCGGTTGGTTAAAGGAGGAAAAGAAGCCAATGTCTACTGCTGTACCGGTCATGAAGCCAGCGGTTTGGAGCTTATCGCCGCCAAGCTTTACCGGCCGCGGATGCTGCGTCATCTGAAAAACGATGCCGTATACAAGGCGGGCCGGCAGCTGCGGGCGGAGGATGGCAAACAGCTGAAAGGCAGGCGGGAGCATCTGGCCCTGCGCAAGAAGTCACGGTTCGGCAAGCGAGTTGACATCATGTGGTGGATCGGCAACGAATTTGCCGTCCAACAGACCCTATTCAAGGCCGGCGCGGATGTCCCCCAGCCGATTGCCCATGTGGGCACCACCATCTTGATGGCTTACGTAGGCGACGCCAGTCTACCCGCCCCTCCCCTGAGCGAGCTGAGTCTACCGGCAGACGAAGCCAAACCGCTGTTCGACCGGGTGATAGAGAATATCGCCCTGATGTTGAAGCATTATCTCATTCACGGCGACCTATCGGCGTACAACATCCTCTATTGGCAAGGGCGGATCAGCATCATCGACTTCCCGCAGATGGTCGATGCCCGCACCAATCCCTATGCGTTTGATCTGCTGCGCCGGGATATACAGAGAATTTACGACTATTTCAGCCGTTTCGGCGTCACCGTTGATCCTGACGCGCTGGCGCTGAAACTATGGCCGTTCGACCTGGGCGAGCCAGAGCGTAAATGGAAGGATGTGACCCATGGCAGTTAGCAAAAAAGGAATGCGCAAGGTAAATGTCAGCGGCCGGCAGTACCTCTGGACGGTCAAGGATGAAGCTGCCGCGACCCCCGAGGCGGGCTTTGTGGAGCCGCCAGAGTCGTACCGTCATCTGCATATCATCTCGGTCAACAAGCAGTTCATCGTTCATTACCGCATCCCGAAGTTGGGCGATCCTTACGCCCAGCTGCGAGTGGAAGGGCCGCAGTTCCCCAGAGGCCCCGGCGCGAGCATGGTGGAACTGCCTCGGTGGAAACATGACAGCAAGCGATACCCCACGGCGGATTTTGTCCGCCGCCTGATAGGCTGGTGTATGCAGCCGGCAGATCAAGGAGGGCAGTGAATATGGCAGGGAAAGCAAAGAAGGGGAAGCGAGCGATCAGCAAGCTGCAGCAAGAGCAGCAGATGGCTCAGCGCGGGCAGCGCCGCAGCATCCGGCATAACACAGCAGTCAATCAGGAGAAACATCGGTCAGATTGGCAGCCTCTGGTTCCTGATGAATTCGGGGTCGTCGCCGCCCGGCGTATCATGCCCCGGGACGAACTCAGCCGCCGTGAGCGGCAGGAGCGGCTTTCATCCTTGGACCTCTCTGGCACTATCAGCCAGGCCGATTGGCTTGAGATGGCTGATGAATCTCCCTTCGCCTTGGGGATGGTCATTGAGGTCGGGCAGGGATTGTGCCGGGTGGCTGTTGAGGAAGAAATCCTGCTGTGCGACTTGCGCGGCAGCCTCATTGCTGAAGGGACCGGGTACAGCAACATCTGCGCCGTGGGCGACCGGGTGTTGGTTCAGCCGTTGGACCAACACCAAGGGCTGGTAGAAGCCGTATTGCCTAGGCGCAGCCGCCTGGCCAGGTCGGACAGCTTCTACGGCCATCTCAAGCAAATACTTGCCGCCAATGTAGACCAGCTGCTCATCGTCGCCTCGTGGCGCCAGCCCCACATCTGGCTGGAGCTGATTGACGAATATCTGATTGGCGCCGCCAGGAACAACCTAAAGGCGCTCATCTGCGTCAACAAGATAGATCTGGCGGATCAGCTGCGAACATGTGAGACCGCGGTGAAAGCTTATGCTGATCTGGGCCACCAGCTGATCTTCACCAGCGCCACCAATGGCTATGGCATTGAGCTGCTGCGCCAGGCGCTGGCGGGCAAAAGCACGGTGCTGGCCGGGCTCTCAGGGGTGGGAAAATCCTCGCTCTTGAGCGCTGTTGACCCATCCCTTGAGTTGAAGGTAGGGGAGGTAAACCTCAAGAGGCAGCAGGGGCGACACACCACTACCCAGTCGGTTATGCTCTCATTGTCAAATGGTGGGCAGGTGATCGATACCCCCGGTATTCGCGACTTTGGTCTAAAAGGGTTAACTAAGGGAGAATTGGTCTCGTTCTATCCGGAGATCGAGAGTCAACTGGGGCGATGCCGGTTCAGGGACTGCTCTCACTCCCATGAACCCGGTTGTGCCATCAAACGGTCTGTGGACAGCGGCGCCATCGCGGGCTGGAGATATGAGAATTACTGCAGCATCTACCAAAAACTTGAGGAGTGATTTCAAGGAGTTATCACAATGACACTGAACATCTGGAAGTACTTCGATATCACCCACAGAGATCACATCTTCTGCAACCCTACTAGTGTGGCCAAGTTCGAGCAGATCATGGCCATGATCCGGCTGGAGCCCGGCGCCAGGGTGCTGGAACTGGCCACCGGCAAAGGAGAATTCATCACCCGGATGGCCGAACGGCAGTCGATCAAAGGGACGGCGATTGACATCTCTCCTTTCTGCATTCGTGATGCCTCGGCCAAGTTCCAGGCCCGCGACACCCTGGGAGAAGTCGAGTTCCTGGAGATGAATGGAGCCAAATACCAGCCAAAAGAGCCCGCCTCATTTGACTTGACCGCCTGCATTGGGGCCAGCTGGATCTTCGCCGGCCATGAGGGCACCCTGCGCGCAATGAACGAGATGACCAAACCTGGCGGCTACATCATTGTTGGTGAACCGTTCTGGCTGCAGCCGCCCGATCCGGAGTATCTGAAGTCGGCAGAGCTCGACGCCCATACTTTCGGCAGTCACTACGAGAATGTCCTCACCGGCGAACGGATAGGATTAAAGCTGCTCTTCACCATCGGCAGCAATCAGGATGAATGGGACACCTACGAAGGGCTGCAGTGGAATGCGGCCGAGAATTATGCGGTCGACCACCCTGAAGATCCTGACCTACCAGAAATCCTCAAGGAGATCGATGGGAAGAGAAGGGAATATCTAAGATGGGGTCGCCAGACCTTGGGCTGGGCGGTCTATCTTTTTAGGAAGCCGGCTTAGCGCTGGCGGACCCGTATGATTCTTTGAAATCTTGCAGGTTAGTTGATTATGGAAGAACTTATCAAGAGACGCTTCAATGACCGAATCTTGAGTCAGGCGATGGAACCCTTCGGCATCGACGCGGATCAGATCACCTTGTTGGACGGGTTCGAGAGCTTCATCTACCAATTTCAGAAAGAGGGGCGGGAATATATCCTGCGCATCAGCCACACGCAGCGCCGCTCTGCCGACTTGATCCGGGGCGAACTGGACTGGATCAACTACCTGGCTGACGGCGGCGTTGGCGTATCCCGGGCAGTACCCTCGCAATCGGGCGAATGGGTTGAGGTGGTAGACGATCAGCATGGCGGCCAGTTTTTAGCGGCAGCGTTCGTGAAGGCCGGCGGCCAGCCATCGTGGAAAGCCGGGATCTATGAAAACGAGGAGCTGTTTACCCCGTACGGCCGTCTGATCGGCCGGATGCACCGGCTTACCAAATCCTACCAACCAGCCGATCCCGCCTGGAAACGGATGGAATGGGATGACCCGGTAAACATCGATACCAGACAGTGGCTGCTGCCGGCCAGTGAAAATGTCTATCACCGGCAGCAGGAGCTGATCGCATCATTGAGACGGCTGCCTAAAGATGCAGAGAGCTACGGGCTGATCCATCTCGACGCCCATGCCGGCAACCTTTTCATCGACGATGAGAGCCGATTCACCTTGTTTGATTTCGACGACTGTACCTACAGCTGGTTCGTCAATGACCTGGCCATGGTGCTGTTTTATGCGGTTACCAACAGGGAAGATATGGAGGGATACGCCGCACGGTTTTGGCCTCGCTTCCTGGAAGGGTACGGCCAGGAAAACGAACTGGATTCGAAGTGGCTGCCGCAGATCCCCCATTTCTTGAAGCTGCGCGAGATCGACATCTTCACCCTGCTGCATCGAAGCCGGGATGTGGCCAGGCTGAATCCTGATGGTTGGGACGGCCGATTCATGCGCGGCCGAAAGGAACGGTTGGAAAAAGGATTACCCTATCTAGAAATGTCATTCTAGAAATCAAGGAGCTGTAATGAATAGTGAGCAGCTGCTAGCCCTCTATGACCAAGAAATGCGAATTGAAGTGGAATACCCCAGGATCAAGAAAGAGACCCTGGAGCATGTGATTCGATTCACGGGCACACCCGATCCCCATGGCGGCAATTTCATTTTGCACAGCAATCTGGACAGCGAAAATGCTGACCAGGTCATTGATGAGCAAATCCACTATTTCCAAAGCATCGGGCACCCGTTCGAATGGAAAGTCTATTCCCATGACCGGCCAGTTGATCTCCGCCAGAGACTTGTCGCCCATGGATTATTGATCCAAGAACCTGAAGACGCGATCATGGCTCTGGATGTGAACCAAGCACCCCAGATCCTGCTTGACCCGGTGCGGGCTGACGTGCGCAGACTGACTGACCCGGACCAGCTCAGCCAGCTCATACCAGTGTTGGAGACGGTGTGGAAAGAAGATTTCGAGTGGATACATACCTTGCTCGGAGATGATATGCGGGGAAATCCCGATTTCCTATCTGTCTACGTTGGTTATGTCAATGAAGTGCCGGCATGTACCGGCTGGATCAACTTCCATAGTGACAGTCAGTTCGCCTCACTCTGGGGTGGCTCCACCCTTGCCCAACACCGCCGGCAAGGTTTGTACACCGGAGTCCTGGCAGCACGGGTGCAGGAGTCGATCCAGCGTGGGTATCGCTTCCTGACCATCGATGCCAGCCCCATGAATCGTCCGATTGCCGCCAGCCGGGGATTCCAGCTGCTGACCCATGCTCATGCCTGCAAGTGGCAGCCAACTGAAAGCTGATCCTTAGCTGATGCGGCGGCACGGTAGATGTCCAACAGGTCCGCCGGCGGCGAAGCGAAGGGCGTTCCTCTATTGGCAATTTCTGCCAGCTGAGGATAATCCAGAATTGACCATACCCAGCATTATTGTGGACTCTGACGATATTGTAGGATGAAATCTCATGCAACAGATCGATGAACTGGCCGAGTACAATCAAGGACGATGGGAAGCATTGGCGCAGGCAGACATCGCCTATTCCCGACCATTGCTGGCCTTGGATGAGGATTCAGCCCGACAATGGCTGCAGGAACAGGGCGGCAATCCGCCGGAAGGGCTGGGCGATTTTCGCGGCAAGGATGTTCTTTGCCTTGCCAGCGGCGGGGGACAGCAGTCAGCGGTCTTTGGCGTGTTAGGCGCGAATGTCACCGTATTCGATTTAACCGCAGGCCAGCTCCAACGCGATGAAGAGGTCGCCGCCCACTACGGCTTCCCGCTTCAACTCGTTCAAGGGGATATGCGCGATCTCTCTTGCTTTGAGGATGGTACGTTTGATCTGGTGTGGCAGCCCTATTCACTGAACTTCATACCCGATGCCCAGCCACTCTTCAATGAAGTCGCCCGGATACTGCGAAACGGCGGTCGCTATCGCCTTGAATTCGCCAACCCGTACTTGTTTGAATTAGACGATACCAGTTGGCAGAGCGGCGGCTATCGTTTGACCCATCCTTATCTCAACGGTGCCGAAATCCAGTTTGAAGATCCCCATTGGGAAGTTGAGGCATCGGATGGCAGCAGCCAGCGGGTCCTTGGGCCGCGCGAATTCCGCCATACGCTCAGCTCGGTTTTGAACAGCTTGATCGGGCTGGGTTTTACGCTGCGGGCGTCATGGGAGAATCCCACCAATGGTGACCCCGATGCGGAACCAGGTTCCTGGGAACATTTCGTCGCCATTGCCCCGCCGTGGCTGGGATTTTGGTTCACCTATCAGCCGAATCACTGAGTCGCCAATTCATGATTA
Organism: Chloroflexota bacterium; assembly: GCA_024640485.1. Taxonomy (GTDB): domain Bacteria; phylum Chloroflexota; class Anaerolineae; order Promineifilales; family Promineifilaceae; genus JAHEEY01. The sequence continues at coordinate 22,399 of JAHEEY010000014.1, forward strand.
AAGAACCCACTAACGTCGAGAAGATTCGCGGATTGCCCTGGGGAATCGGCGCGGATGCCGCGAACACCGTTTTCGCCCAGTTCACGTTTTTTGGTTCCGCCTTCATTCTCTTTCTGAGCCAGCTGAACTTCAACAATACTCAAATTGGTTTTCTCTTCTCTCTGATCCCTTTCTCAGGCGTGGTCGCGCTGTTTGTAGCCCCGGCAGTAGCTCGTTTCGGATACAAACGCACGTTTTTGACTTTTTGGGGACTGCGGAAGGTTGTAACAATCTTCCTGTTGTTCACTCCCTGGGTGGTGGCGAAGTTTGGCGGGGCAGTCGCCCTCATTTACATTACTGTCATCGTAATCGCTTTCTCGCTTTTCCGGGCCATC
>JAHEEY010000288.1 GCA_024640485.1 Chloroflexota bacterium
GCCTTCACATGGAGCAGGAACTTCCCTTCGTGGAAGAACTGCAGTTTCTGCACCGGGATGAAGGAGCCGGTGGCAACGGTTTCATTAGGATCCTGGGTGCTGAAGAAGCCGGGAAAGGCAGCCACCAGGGCGATGAAAATGATGACAACGCCGCCGGCTACCGCCAAACGGTGCCGCCGAAAACGCCACCAAACCAGCTTCCAGTTTGGCGCCACCGACACCGCGTCGGCATCATGGCCCTGCGAAAGCGCGGCAACCGCGCCGTCTAATTCAAGTTCCGCTGCCGGGATGTGTGCTTCTTGAGGTGGAGGATTCTGTCCCTTCACTTGCGACTGATCAGACATGAATTAAGACCCCTCCATGCGGATACGTGGATCAAGCCAGACCAACAAAATGTCAGAAAGCAGGGTGCCGATAATCGCCAGCAGCCCATACACTAAAATGATGCTGCCCGCCAGGAACATATCTTGATTGGTCAGCGATCTGAGCAGCATGGGGCCGATGGTAGGCAGATTGAGCACCGTAGCCACGATGACGCTGCCGGAGAAGATCAGCGGCAGGTACCAGCCGATGGTGCTGACCAGCGGGTTCAAAGCCAGGCGCACCGGGTATTTCATCACCAGCCGCCACTCCGACATCCCTTTGGCCCGGGCCATTTCCATATACGGCTTCTTCAGTTCATCCAGCAGATTGGCCCGCATGATCCGGGCAAGCCGGGCAGTGCCGTCAAGACCCAGGATCACCATAGGCAGCCACATATGTTTCAGCATGTCGATTACCCGCGCGTAGCTCCAGGGCACGTCGATGAATTCGGGTGAGAACAAACCGGTAATGCTGATGCCGAACCGCGAAAAGGCGATCCACATCAATACCAGGGCGGTCATGAAAGTGGGTGTGGAAACACCGAAATAGTTGATGATGGTGAATACGTAGTCAGGCAGCGAATACTGCCTGGTCGCCGAAAGGATGCCGATAGGGATCGCCAGCGCCCAGGTGAACAGGAAGGTGAAGCCGCCCAGCATCACCGTGAGCAGCAGCCTCTCGCCGATCAGTTCGGAGATCGGTTTCTGCCAATCCAAAGAGATACCCAGATCGCCGGTCAAAATCCGGCCCATCCATTTCATGTATTGAACGGTCATGGGCTGGTCCAGCCCGTACAGCGACCGCAAACCGTCTATCTGGGCCCTATCCATCGCCGAACCCGATGCGGCCAGCTCGGCGATGTAGTTGGTCACGAAGTCGCCGGGCGGCGCCTGAATGACAAAGAAGGCGAACATCGAGAAAAGCAGCATCAATAACGGCATCAGCAGCAGCCGTTTGGAGATGTAGATAAACATACAGCTTGCCTCAGCGAGTATGATGAGGGGCTGCCCCCATGGGCAATGCCGTAAACGGCCTGCCCATGGGGGTCTGAATCGTTATCGATTCCCCTCTATTGAATCAGGTTACTGAGAGAAGTAGAACTGTTCCGGACGGGTGTTGCCAGGAGTACGCAGCGGCCAGTCGTTGCCGGCGACGTCCATGACGTTATGCAGGTTGTCATTGACAACGATAACGCCCTGAACCATCGGGGTCAGGCCAACAGTGCCGATTTCCCAGACGTTGTCAGCCCAGATCTTGAACAGCTCTTGGGCCAGCTCGATCTGGCGCTCGCGGCCGGAGACCTTACCTTCGTCGATGATCTCAACCAGTCGTTTGATCTCAGCCGGAGGCTCGAGCCCTTCTGCGCCGTTGGTTTGGTACCATTGGCGGTAGAGAGGCCCAAAGGTCAAAGCGACTTCACTGCGAACATCGAACTTCGGCTGTCCGCTGAAGGGGAAGCCGGTGGTATCTTCGTTCCAGATCTCGATCATCAGATCATTGGTATCGCGCATCTGGAAGCCCAGGGCGCGTTCGCGAACTTCGACGTGGGCGCGAATGCCAACTTTGCTCCAGTTGTCCACGATGACCTGAGCGATATCAACCCAGGCGCCGAAGGCCGGGATGGCCTGGATTTCCAGATCGAGTGACTCGCCGCCGGGGAGGAGACGGAATCCGTCAGCATCCCGATCGGCCATGCCGATGCCGTCCAGCAAGGCGTTGGCATTGTCCAGATCCAGTTCGGTGTATTTGAAGGCATATTCATCCCCAGGGTAGTAGGGATGGAACGGAGCCGGTACACCTTGACGTGCTTCGCCGAGGCCAAGGAAGGCCAGTTCGCGGATGGCGTTGCGGTCGATCGATTCGGACATGGCGATGCGGAAATCTTTATTCTGCAGCAGCTCGCCAATAGCCGGATCGTTCTGATAGGTCTGATTGAACATCAGGACTGCGTCCGAACCACCGAAGGTCGGATAAGTGATTACATGGTAGTTGGCGGTCGCTTCATTCTCTTTGAGAACCGGATAGGTGCTCATGTCGAGGTGACGGCCTTGCATGTCGATCTCGCCGGCAACGGCGGCCAGGTTGAGGGCGGCCTTGTCAGCAAAGAAGGTGAAGCGTACTTCGTCGATGTAGGGCAGCTGATTGCCTTCGGTATCAACCGCGAAGTAGTAAGGATTCCGCTCGATGATGAACACCTGATCGGAAACAGTGGAGCCCTTGGGGGCCCAGGCGGCGGTGCTGGGACGATTGCCGCTGAGGTGGGGGAGCGCTTCCACTTGGAACAGCTCGACCCAGGTCTCGAATCCGCGCTCGGATACCAAAGCTTCCAGGGTTGCTTCGTCGGCGAAGTTCGGATGGAATTGTTCCAGATAAGCGCCAGGCACAAAGGCCAGGTTGTTGATCGACTTGTCAGCGCCGTCCATTCCCGCCAGGTCCAGCAGGAACGCGGTGTTGGACTTCTTGAAGGTGTACTGAACATTATAGTCGTCAACCTTCTCAACTTGCACGGTGGAGCCATCGGGATTCTGCATCCACAGCGGCTTGACTGGCATCAGCTCCTCGTTGAGGAGAATGTTGTCGTACCATCACATGATGGCGTCGGCGTTGAAGACGCTGCCGTCAGACCATTTCATCCCTTCGCGCAGGAAGAGATTCCAGACGGTGAAATCTTCATTGGATTCCCACCCTTTGGCGATGTGGGGGATCACTTCAGAGCCGTCAGGGGCATGGCGGACCAGGGCGTCATAAGTCACCCGGGTGTAGTTGTTGTGGTCGCCAGGGCCAAGAAATGCGCGGCGCAAGGTGCCGCCGTAAACGCCGACACTCTCGAAAGGTACTTCCACCAGCGGCTCCAGAGGCAGACGTTCGTCTACTGGAGGCAGGGTGCCGGCGGCAACCATATCGGCCAGCATCGGCGCTTCATGGTACATAGATTCCGCAACTGGGACTTCTGTTGCCGCGGCCGGGACCTCTGTTGCCGCAGCCGGGACCTCTGTTGCCGCAGCCGGCGCTTCTGTTGCCGCAGCCGGCGCTTCTGTCGCCGCAGCCGGCGCTTCTGTTGCCGCAGCCGGCGCTTCAGTGGCTGGCTCGTCAGCGTCGCCACAGGAGACCAGCATCAGCGCCAGGATCAGCAGCAGGCCAATTCCAACGATCAACCCAAATTTAGAGCTAGACTTCTTAACCAATTTACTGGTTTTCATTGTTCTTCTCCATGAAAAGGTAAGCGTTCTCTAGATAGAAATTGAAACATTCTTCATCTCTGGTCAAGGAAGACCTTGAGCCAATGAGAACGCATTTACAATCAACCGGCGTTATCGCCATAATAACAGATCTGGATTTCGTCCGATAGGCACCTCCTGTTCCCGGTAGACGCGTCTATCCAAGGGGAATATGGTCTGGTGTAGGTTGCATGATTGCGTCATCGCTGACGCCGGCAGGCGCCGCGGTGCTGGCCCGAATGACCAGATGCGGCTGGATAACGATTTCGTCCGACCAGTCAGCCTTATCATTGATCTGCTCAATCAGCATGCTGGCCGCGATCCGTCCCACCTCTACCCGCGGTACGTGGCAGGTTGACAGCGGTGGGGAGACCAGCGTCGCCAGCATAATGTCGTCGAACCCGATGATGGCGATATCTTCAGGGACCCGCCGTCCAGAAGCGGCACAGTATCTCAAGGCGCCAACGGCCATCAAATCATTGTGGCAGATCAGCGCGGTCAGTTCTGGATTAGCTTGGAGCATTACCTCCGCGGCAGCTTCGCCATCAGAAACGGTAGGCGTGAAGTTGGTGATCCACTTTTCTTCCAGGAGAATACCAGCCTCGACCAGCGCCCGGCTGTAGCCAAGGCGGCGCTGCGTGCCGCTGTAAGAGGCTGCCGGACCTGCCAGAAAGCCAATAGCGGTATGGCCCAACTGAATCAGATGCTGGGTGTTCAAATAGCCGCCCAGCTCGTCGTCGATAAGCACCGCCGGCACCGGCTCGCCCTGCAGCCGCCGGTTCACCAGCACCGCTGCCTTGAAATTCGCCAGCGCTTCCTGCAGCAAGGCGTCCTCCTGGCGCAGCCCGCAGACGATGACCCCGTCCACATACCGCTCATGCAGTGTGTGGAGAACATCTAACTCTCGGGTCACGTCTTCGCCAGTGTTGCACAGCAAAATACTATATCCCTGTGAATAGGCCAGCTGCTCCACACCGCGGGCAACGGCTGAGAAAAATGGATTGGAGATGTCGGGTACCACTAGTCCTATGGTCGCTGTGCGGGCGGTCACCAAACTCCTGGCGATCTGGCTGGGGCGGTACCCGGTTTCTTTGATGATCTTCTGGATGCGCTTACGGGTGGACTCGCTCACATCTGGCTTGTTGTTTACCACACGGGAGACCGTTTGGTAGGAAACTCCTGCCAATTCTGCTACGTCTGAGATAGTCACCCGTCGTCGACTCATAAGCTCTGCTAATCGATCTGAAGCCGTATCCTTGTCAAAAACCGTGAACGTTCACGAAACGTATTTAAATCATACATATGGGGAAATGGTTTGTCAAGAATACTGCACTGAGTTTCCCGGCATAAAGGCATTAGATTTCGCCGCAGAATCGGCAAAGAACTTCGATCAGACGACCGCTTTAGCAGCTGCCGCCATGTGACATCGCGGCCGCCCGCAGTGGCGTGAACATCGTGGTGGGCCTGTCCGATTGCTCGGTCAAGAATTGCTGCTGGCATCTCATGGCGTCTCCGGGAAAAAGGGGCGGATAAACAGGACAACGGGGAAACTTCGCCGGCTGGAATCTGGACAGCGGTTGTTTGGCGTCTGCCGAGTTTTCAGTCATAATTTTGGGAGCAGTTCATCCAGTTATCAGTCAGGCAGACGAAAACCATTGCGGTGCCGGCGGCGGCATCGGATCAAGGCGCGGGATACGGGGCGGCCAATCTCGGCATGGACGGACGGAGGCGCAAATGAGCGTAGTTGATGATAAACGACGACCCCTGGCCCATTTGATCATCGGGGCGCCGCTGGAGACCGCGGATGCCCCCCATCAGTCAATCAGTAAGAAGGTTGGCCTGGCGGTTTTTGCCTCCGACGCCCTCTCCTCAACGGCGTATGCCACCCAGGAGATTCTGCTCATCCTGGCCATGGCCGGTACTGGCGCCTTCCATCTGTCCATCCCGATTGCCGGCGCCATCGCTCTGCTGCTGCTGGTGCTGACGGTCTCCTACCGGCAGACCATCAACGCCTACCCCAGCGGCGGCGGCGCCTATATCGTTTCCCGCGATAATATCGGCGATCGGGCGGCCCAGGTGGCCGCGGCGGCGCTGCTGACCGACTACATCTTGACCGTGGCTGTCAGCATCGCTTCCGGTGTCGACCAGATCACCTCTGCCATCCCGTCCCTGGCCCCAGAACGGCTGCTCATCGCGGTGCTGATGGTGCTGTTTATGACCATCATCAATCTGCGCGGCGTGAAGGAGTCGGGTCAGATTTTCGCGGTGCCCACCTATCTCTTTCTGGGCACCATGCTGCTGACCATCGTCGTTGGCTTCATCCGCTGGCTTACCGGCGGACTGCCGGCGCTGGCCGAGCTGCCCCCCATGGCGGAGTCCACCACCACCGCGGTCACCGCCTTCCTGGTCCTGAGAGCATTCTCTTCCGGCTGCACCGCCCTTACCGGTGTAGAGGCGATCTCCAACGGCATCCCCGCTTTTGAGGATCCCAAGAGCAAGAACGCCGCTACGACCCTCACCTGGATGAGCCTGGTGTTGGGGACCATCTTCGTCTCTATTACATTCTTGGCCAATCATATCGGCGCCCTGCCCTCGGAGAGTGAAACGATCATTTCCCAATTGGGGCGGGCGATCTGGGGCAAGGGAGTTGGCCAGCTGCTGCTGCTGGGAGCTACTA
>JAHEEY010000289.1 GCA_024640485.1 Chloroflexota bacterium
TGGCTGGATCAACTATTGCCCGCAATGCGCTGGCTAAGTGATCGAACTCAGCGTCGGTCATCGGGATAAATCCCCAATTCTTCTCCCAGGCCCCATTATATATTTCGCGAACGCGGGCCACTTCATTATCCCAATCATTTAGATCCAGATTCCGCATGCTGAGCCCGTACCGTTCTTTGACTTTGCCGACAATGCGGACCATCTTTTCAGGCATGTTGTTGACGACGTCATCCACATAAGCATGCCACGCCCACAGATTCATCGCCTTTGTAAAACCAGCTGCCTCGATAAAATCGACGTAGTAAGGCGGATTGTAGGTCATCATCACCACCGGGGCAGAGTCAAAGCCATCGACCAACAGGCCGCACTCATCATTCGTGGACAGATTCATCGGCCCGACGATCTTGTCGACTCCCCGATCTGCAGCCCACTTGACCGCCGTGTCCAACAACGCCGCTGCCGCTTCAGGATCGTCCAGCACTTCAAAGAATCCAAAGTGTGCCGCATTTTCATTGTGAAATTCATTGTGGCGATGGTTGAGAATGGCGGCAATGATGCCGACGGCTTCTCCGTTTCGACGGGCAATAAAGTAATCCGCTTCAGAATGCTCGAAAAAGGGGTTCTTGCGCTTGTCAAGAAAGTCTAGACGCTCATGATACATCCACGGCACCCAGTTGGGATCCTCGCGATATACCTTCCATGCCACTTTGATAAACTGCTGTAACTGCCTTTTGGTTTCAACGAGTTCAATCTGAATGTCCATAATGTGAAGCATCCTCTTTTGAAAGCATTGCGCTGCCCCCTCCGAGAACAACCATCAGTCAGCCGAAGTGGACGGGGAATTTGACATAACAATTGGCCCAGCTACTGAAATGACGCTTTGCATTGTAGCATGCAGTTAAGTTAGGTAGCAAATTGAGCGTATTATGAATCTGGCATTATTTTGGGGGCGATTTTGACACTGTCACATTGTACAAGCACTCCTGTTTATGATAAACTTTCGCTACGATGATGTCATTGATCACTCACTGGCTTCTGGTAATCGAACTAGGTGATTTCAGGCTTCTGAGCGTTACGCCGTTGTCTGAAGTTGTCTGGTTCATTATTGGGCTGATTTTGCTGTCGGGTTCGTCGGCAGCAGTGCTCTGGTGGAATCGTCGTGCCCGACCTGATCCGTTTGTCTGACGTTGAAGCAGTTCTCGCAAACGACAAGAATGGAGAGCGTCGGGGAGTAATCTTGGTTTACCATTGCCCCTGTTTTCTTTAAACAGCCAAACTTGACCAGGTCTTAACATCAAGCCGGGACGACATCAAACATTTCGTCCCACGCGAAATTCGCCTGCTGAGGCGAAATATTATTGGATCACGAAATAACCTTAATGCTTTAGGAGCGTCAAAATGATTGATGTCAACCAACTTCGCCGCGGGGTGTCCTTCACCCAAGACGGCGAGTTATACCGAGTAAACGAATACAGCCACAGCAAACCAGGCCGCGGCAAAGCGACCATCCGGGTCACCTTGCGTAATCTGCGCACAGGTTCAAACTTCCAGCAGACTTATCTGTCCGGCGACCGCGTCGAAGATATTCAGCTGGACAAACAGACCTTCCAATATCTGTATGATGACGGACAGTTCTACATTTTCATGAACACCGCCACATACGAGCAAAAGCAAGTCCCTCATGTTGTCCTGGAAGAAAACGCCGGCTACCTCTCCGATAACATGGAGCTGGAGCTGCTCTCATACCAGGGCGAGATCATTGATTACAACCTGCCAAAGAGCATGGAATTTGAGGTGGTCGAGGCGGAAAACGCCGTCGCCGGCGATACCGCTACTGGCGCTACAAAAGAAGTGATCTTGGAAACAGGTCTGAAGGTGCGCACGCCGCTTTTCGTGAAGACTGGCGATCGCATTCGGGTGAACACCGATAGCGGCACCTACGTCACCCGCGTCTGATGGATGCCTCCACAACGGTCGAACCACCTCCCGCAGGTGGTTCTATCATGAAGAATCCAAACAGGGGACTGCAATCAATTTTGCAGCCCCCTGTTTTTGTTTTGGTCGCCCCCCTTCCCTAGCTTCGGCTGTCAGCCACAGGCGCCCTAGCGGATCTGATTCGCCTCAAACTGTTGACGTTCCAGCACATCAGGTGGTGGGTGTGGCAGGTTATGTCAACATATCAAGCGTGCGATAATAGGTCGCCGCCAGCGGCAGGAACCAGGGATTGTTACGATAGAAGAACATTGTCTGGTGAGGGATATCCACAAATGGACTGCTGGTCTTCTGTCCGGTCAGCAGCAACCCCATTTCTGTTCCCATGTAAGTGGCGATGGGCACCCCATGACCGCCATACCCGAACACATAGTGAATACCGTCCACCGTACCGATATGGGGCATTAAATCAAACGTAATGCCCAACTGGCCCGTCCAGGAATGGGTTATGGGAATATCACGCAGCTGAGGATATACAAACAGCATTTGTTCCCGCAGCCTTTGGCTGCTTTCAACCAAATCCAGATTGGTACTCAAATCATTTCGCCCGCCGAACAACATCCGTCCATCTGCGGTCAACCTGAAGTAGTTTAGGAACCACTTGGAATCATAGATCATCCGCTGCCTGGGACTCAGCTCCTGCTGCAGCGCCGGCGACAAGGGCTCAGTCACAATGATGTAGCTGCCTACTGGAAAGATCCTGGGCTTCAGCTGGGGAACCAGCTTGTCGGTGTAGCCATTGGTGGCGACGACCACTTCTTTGGCGGATACGGCACCTTGATTGGTGTGCACCATGAAGCCGCCTGTCTGCTTGACAATCTTGGTCACGGGACTGTGCTCACAAATGACCGCGCCGCAGCGTACCGCGACTCTAGCCAGTTCGAACACATATTTGGCGGGGTCCAGGCCGGCGCTGGCTTCATCGACGGTAGCGCCGTAGAAAGCATCGGTCCCAATCTCGGAGCGTAGATCCGCCTTCGGCACCAGGGTGACCTTATGCCCAAGTTTGTCATCCATCCACTTGGCTTTGGCGACCATCTGCTCATAATGAGCGGGCTTCCAGGCCAGGGCGAGACTGCCGGAACGGGCATAATCACATTCAACCCCTTCCTTGTTCACCAGATCCTCTATCAGGTCGACAGCATCCAAAGAACTCTGCCAAAAGATTCGCCCCAGTTCTTCGCCGTATCGCTTGATAATGGCGGAAATTGACCGTTTCATGCCAGTGGTAGCCAACCCCCCATTGCGGGAACTGGCCCCCCAGCCGATGGTATGCTTTTCCATGACCGCCACCGAAGCGCCATTCTTTGCCAAAACAATGGCGGTGTTGAGTCCGGAATAGCCGGCACCAATCACGACGACATCCACTGCCTCAGGTATTCTTGGTGAGGATAGGTTGTCCGGGGGAGGGGTTAAATCAGTCCAAAACGGGATCGTCTTCACGTCTTCCTTCCTTCCTGATCTGCAATGCTGAGTAGAAGCTATTACCAGCGAAATTGTAGCAGAACCGGATATGAAATGACAGAAGAACCAGCGAAAGGCCGTTGCGGCTGGCTTGACTGTAATCAGGGAAGAGTTAGTTATCGCGGAATGTTAGAATCGACAGAGGAATTGAGGAGAGAAGCACCAGCATTAGCGCGGGAGCCGCGGCCTGGGCGAAAAACGCTTCCGATATGTTGGACCATACCCCTGTCGCCAAAGTCCTAAATCCGATGGGGCTCAGAATGAGGGTGGCCGGCAGCTCTTTCATGCAGGTCAGAAAGACCAGGCCAACACCGGCCAACACGCCGGGACGCAGCAGTGGAAAGGTAACTCGCCAGAAGACCTGGCTTGGCCTCCGGCCCAGGCTGCGCCCAGCTTCCTCCAGATTTGCCGGCACTTGAAGAAAAGAAGAACGGGCGGCGCCAACCGCCTGCGGTATGAACAGAACCAAATATGCCAGGATAAGCATCGGCAGCGTTTGATACAGCGCTCTGGCGTAGTTGGTGCCAAAGAAGACAAAGGCCAGGGCGATCACAATACCGGGAAGCGCGTATCCGGTATATGTGAGCCGTTCCAAGAAATGGGTGTACCGGCTGGGCTTGCGCACAGACAACATGGCCACCGGCAGCGCCGCCGCCATGGCCACCGCTGCCGTGATCAATGAAACCAGCATTGAGCTGGTAGATGATTGCCACAGAACCGAGAGCTCTTGCCCTCGTAACAGTCCGCGAACCAGCCAATAAATCAGACTGAGCGCCGGGCCAATCAGCGCAGCCGCAGCAACGCCGCCCACGAATAGAAGGGCGGGCCATCGCCACCAGCCCAATTTCACCGGCAAAATGCGTCTGGAAGCACCGATTGACCGGCGCGCATATTGGGCCTTGCCGCGAGTGCGCATCTCGAAATACAGGATGACCGCGGTCATGCCGATCAACACCATCGCCAAAGCCGCCGCCAGGGAGCGGTTGGCAAAAGATTGGTATTGGATGTAGATCATCCGGGTAAAGGTGTTGTACCGCATCATGGTGACGGCGCCGAAATCGCGCAGCACATACAGGATAACCAGCAAGCTGCCGGCCACAATGGACGGCCTCAGCTGCGGAAGGGTGACCCGCCAAAAAGCGCCCCACGCGGTCAGCCCCAGACTTCGAGCGGCTTCAACCTGTGAAGGATCAATTCGCTTGAGGGCAGCCCGCACCGTCAAGAACACGTAGGGATAGCTCATTAATGTCAGGACAATGAATGCGCCGGGAAAGCCATAGATATCCGGCAGCCGATCCAAGTTGAACAGCGGCTCCAACAGCTGCTGCAGCAGCCCTTTCGGCCCAAGCATTGAGGCGAGCAGGTAGGCGGCAACGAAACTGGGCAGGACCAACGGCAGGGCGATTACCACCGACCATGCCCGACGTCCCGGCAGGTCGGTGCTGGTCGTCAGCCAGGCCAGCGGTACAGCCAAACTCACGGAAGCAACTGTCACCGAGGTGGACAGCCAAATGGTTCGCCCAATGGTCTGGATAGTCGACGGCTTCAGCAAGATGTCGACTGCGGCTTCACCGGCGCCAATGGTACGCAGCAGCAAGTACAGCGGCGGCAGCAGCATGATCATACCAACCAAGGTAGCCGCCGCCATCAGCAGCCCAGTTGGAAGACTCCATCGGAACCGCACCACCGACCAGCGGGCAATCGCAGCTAATTCAACTGGTTTATTGACGGCCGTCTGTATACTCATACCACTCTATTATGGCCGTTGGCAGGGGAGGATCAAGGAGGACCGTTAAATCAAAGTATGGCAAACCATAAACTTTAATTTAACGGCCCTCATGTTTGAATTTAACCTAGGTTAAACGGTTCGGCTTTCTCTATTTTGCGGCAGGGAGTCACCTAAAGCAGCTTGAAAGCCGCCTCTGCCGCTGTCAATGTGGCTTCGATTTCCTGGCTGCCGTGGACGGAAGACAAGAAGCCGACTTCAAACTGGGAGGGCGCCAGATAGACACCGCGTTCCAACATCGCCTGGAAATATTTCCCAAACCGCTCTGTATCAGAGGTGGCTACGGTGTCCCAGTTGACGGTTGGGCGATCATTAAAGAACATGCCGAACATGGAGCCAATTCGTCCCAATTGGACCGGGATATTGGCTGATTTCGCGATGGCTTCCAGCCCTGACATCAGCTTGGCGCCGGAATCCTCGATTTGCTGCCAGAGCCCTGGGCGCTGCATTATCTTCAAAGTGGCAATGCCGGCGGTCATCGCCAGCGGGTTGCCGGAAAGCGTCCCGGCCTGATACATGGGCCCAACCGGGGCTACCATCTGCATGATCTCCTTTCGACCGCCGTACGCCCCTACCGGCAGGCCGCCGCCGATTACTTTGCCGAAGGCGGTCAGGTCAGGCTTGATGCCAAACAGAGTCTGCGCTCCGCCAGGATGAACGCGGAAACCTGTCATCACTTCATCAAAAAGGAGCAGGGCACCGTTTTCAGCGGTGACATCCCGCAAACCCTGCAGAAACCCTTCAGCCGGCGGGACCAGGCCCATGTTGCCGGCAACCGGCTCCACAATGATGGTGGCGATCTCGCCGGGGAACTGCTGGAACAGCTGCTTCACCGAATCGAGATCATTATAAGTTGCCACCAACGTATCGGAGACGGTGGAAGGGGGAACCCCGGGGGAATCGGGCAGGCCTAAGGTGGCCACGCCTGAGCCGGCCTGTACCAGCAGCATGTCGGCGTGCCCATGGTAGTTGCCCTGGAACTTGATGATCTTGTTCCGTCCTGTGAACGC
>JAHEEY010000290.1 GCA_024640485.1 Chloroflexota bacterium
ATCGCTCCGAGGGCATCGCATTCACCAAACGCTGCGCCGCAACAGCGCCAGCCACACCCTCTTTGGGGTGGGCCCAGCCGGGAAACACATGGGCATCCACTCTCCTTGGCCCGACCTGTATTGCTGCGGCGATTGGGTCTACCATCCCTCTCCAGCCTTCTTTCTGGAACGAGCCTGCATCACCGGCATCGAGGCCGCCAACGCGGTATTGGACAAGCAAGGGTCGCCCACCTGGCCCTTGGTCAGCTACCTACCACCAGAACCAACGGCCCGTTTTATCGAACGGCTGATGCTGGGCGGCAGGAGAAGCCTGCTGAAGCACAAACGAAGGAAGCGGGATTAATAGAGGCCGTCGGCTTGTTTTACGGCGGCCATCCGATCGGCATATTCAGCCGGCACCGGGGGGATCGCCTGGCCTCGCAGCAATGCGGCCACCGCTCTGATGAAGCTGGCTGCTTGTGACCAGGGAGAGCCTGGCAGTTCTCCTTCCTCGGCCCGATTTGCCGTAATTTCGATCTGCTCTGCCAGCGAACTACGATCCTCCTGCCCCCGCAGCGCAGCGACCGCCACCTGCACCGTTTGATCGGCCAGCTGCTGGATACGATGGAAATCAACGGTGCTGTCGGCGAACGACTCCATCTTGGCCCGGTCTTCCTGGCTGAGATCTGCGAACTCTCGCCGGGCCTCCTCCAACAACGCCCAGGTTTCCGGCGGTGCCTGAGACATTTGTGATTTGATCGCGGCGACAACCCGGGCATCTCCATCCGCGGCCGCGCTCATCTGCCGAATCTGCTCCAAAACCGCCTGATCCGACGCCAAGTCAGGGTGATCGGTACGCTGGTCCAGAACAACCACTTCCTCCATGGCAAACAACGCGTCGTCACAGCGGCCAACGGCTTGGTAATAGCCGGCCAATTGGTACAGCATTTGGCTTAGCTGCAGCAGCACTTCATGGGCTTCGCCAAGGGTGCGGGCTAGAATGACCGCCTGTTCCTGGGCATCGACGGCGGATGCGTACGCTTTCTGCCGAGAAGCCTCTTCTGCCAGCTGCACCAGATCCTGTATTTGGACCTCTGCCATCGCTATCGCTTCCAATTCATCCCTGGCGCCCTCGGACAGCTGGGTGTATCGCCTTGCCTCAGCCTCTAGATGGCGCCGCTGCTGCGGACCAAGCTGAGCCAATTCCGCTTCAAAAGCGGCGTCATCGGCATCCGTATCATCCGGTCCCTTAGAGTCAATGATCATCGTACCTCCGCGCCAAGCGTACTGCTTGCCAAAGATCAGCGAGTTGTCCATGTATTTCGACAAAGCGATCCAACGGCTGAACAACCATCTGCTAGGCAATGGCTTGAGTAAATGTCTCCAGCAACCTCACGGCAGCGTCATGCCAAGAAAACCGCTTCACATTCTCGAAACCGAGGTCGACCAGATTGTGGCGCAAATTGGTGTCGGCAGCAATACGCTGGATGGCGGCGGTCATCGCCTGGGTATCTAGAGGGTCGACCAACATCGCTGAACCGGCAGCGATCTCGGGCAGCGAACTGCTGTCAGCACAGAGCACTGCCGTACCGCACGCCTGCGCCTCCAGCAGCGGAAACCCAAACCCCTCATACAGGGACGGGTACAGCAAGGCGGTGGCGCCAGAGAGAAGCGCGCCTTTGTCCCCATCATCGACAAATCCGGGCAGGTGTATCGAAGGCTGGTAGCCCTCAGAAACGGCCTCCAGGCGGCCGATTTCATCCAGGATCGGTTGGCTGAGCCAGCCGATCTTGCCCGCCAGGACCAGCTGATGGGGCAGGCCGCTGGCGCGGTACGCCTGGATGAGCCGGACCAGGTTCTTGCGTGGCTGCAGGGTGCCAACAGTGAGCAAATATGGGGCCCGGATGCCATACTTCCCCTGAGCGGCAGCCAACCGGACCGGATCGGTTACCGGCATCATCGCTGGATCTAGCCCGGGATAGATGACATCGATTTTCCCGGCGGGAATCCCGTCTATCTCAATCAGATCCGCCTGGGTTGCTTGAGAATCGGCGACCACCCGCCGGCTCACCCGGCTGTTGTGACGGGTGCTCCATCGCAGGTAGGCCAGCTGGCGGCGAGGGTGCGCTTCTGGAAAATGGTGAAAGCCCAGATCGTGGACGGTAGCGACACTGATGCCCCGGTACGGCGCCGGGATAACATGGGCTGGGGTGAAAAAAAGATCTGGCGGCCGTTGGCGAAGCTCCCACGCCAGTCTTATGTGGGTCCACAGACGGGGAAAGGGGATGATGACCTGCTCAACCCCGCGAACCTCGGGGAACAGGTCCGGCGGCGGCGGCTGATTGAAATACAGACGGAGCCGGTGCCCCTGGCTGACCGCCAGCGGCAGCAGCGCCTGTATCAAATAGTAAGCATATGCCTCAGTGCCGGTGCGCTGCCGGGTGACAGCCCGGCTGGCATCGATGCCAATTAGCATCCGTTCCTATCACAATCGCCAGCGTGCGGTGATGACAGCGAATGGTCCGAAATCACCGGACGGTCAGGCGTTCTGTATTACTCACAGGGAGCGCCAATAATGATAAACGCTGCCGAAACCCACCCTTCATCACCGATGACCGGCCGCACCTTTCTCCAAATGATACCGTTGACATCAACGGCCGGCTCCGAGTTGATCAGCGTCAAAATGGAACCGTCGGGCAGGATATCGATCTGTTGGCCACCCGGGGCATCGCGCAGGATGAGCCCGTTAACACTCTCGACCACGGCCCGACATATAGCCGGTGTCGCGGTTGGGGTGGGAATCGATGGATCAGGGGTAGCGGTCGGTGTCGCCAGAGGAGGAAACTGCTCCATGAATGGGGTTGGGGTCAAGGTGACCAGGCCGTCCAGGGAACCCCCTGGCGCGGCGGCATCCTCGCTGCCTGCCGGCTGCCGATCATAGACCAGCACACTGATGGCAGCCAAGAATAACAGCACACTCATCGTCAAAGTCAGCCGGGCACGACGTAAAATCGCTTCCCGTTCCAGGGTGTAAAACCGAGCCCCACCCCTGCGGATCCCTCGATAGGCAGAGAATGCGGTGATGAAGCCAAGTGATGTCAAAACAAGAGGAATGAAAATATCGTTCATGAATTTTAAGTTGCCGCCAAAGAAAGCATGCTGGCGGAGATCGGTCCCTGGCGCACAATCATAGGCGTATGCCCCCGGCAGTCGACAATCGTAGAGGCGACGCCCCCAGGGGAGATCCCGTCGTCTAGCACAGCGGCGACCAGCCCTTTTAGGTCAGCCAAAGCATCGATGCCGGAAACAGCCGGCGGATGTCCGGAGCGGTTGGCGCTGCTGGCGGCGACCACGCCCCCGGCGGCACTGATTGTGCGCCGGGCCACGTCGCAGTCAGGGATACGCACCGCGATGCCGTTGTTGGGTGAAATAATGGCGGGCAAGTCAGGGCGCTTGGGCACGATCAGGGTCAGCGGCCCAGGCCAAAACTGTTCTATCATAGCCATCGCGGCGTCAGGGATATCCAGGGCAACCTGGTGGATATCGTTGAGTTCCGCCAGGAGAATCGGAATGCCTTTGTCAAGTGGTCGGCCCTTGACATTAAAGAGGCGCATGACCGCATCTCCGTCGAATGCATTTGCCCCAATGCCGTAGACGGTATCGGTGGGGAACGCAACCAGGGAGCCTTGTTGGATCAACGCGGCGGCTGCCGCAATTGCTCCGGGATCGTCCGCTGCCAGATGCTGGGTCTGGATGATTTCATTTGCCCGCTTCAATCCTGTCTCCAATCGTATCTCCGACCTCAACCTGTGGTAACAACCACTATCCGATCGTTGCCAGCATAATCTGACACCATCTCGGTTTGTGCCGCGGGAAAGTAAGCCTGAGCCACCTGTTGGCAGTCACTGCCTTGTTTCCAGCCTATTTCCAGAAAAATTGCGCCGCCAGGGTTGAGCTTTGACTTGGCTTGTCGTAGTAAGTTTCTAATCAAATCGAGGCCGTCATCCCCGCCTTTAAGGGCGACCTCTGGTTCGTACAATTTTACCCCATCATCAAGCATCGTCCACTCGCTCTCAGTAATATAGGGCAGATTTGCGACGATGAGGTCCAGATCGCCTTGTATCGGGGTCAGCAGATCCCCCTGATGGAACTGGATCCGGCCTTCAACATGCTGCTGGGCATTATGCCTGGCCACCGCCAGTGCCCCTGGGGAGATATCAACCGCCTGTACCGTCGCTTGAGGCAGGTGCGCTGCCAGGCAAACGGCTATACAACCGCTGCCGGTGCCGACATCGACCGCATTCAGCGGCTGGCGGGGTTTGGCCCAGGCCAGGGCTAAGTCCAAGAGCTGCTCGGTTTCCGGACGAGGGATCAGCACATCGGGGGTGACCTGAAACTCCAGCCCGAAGCACGGGGCATGGCCGATCAGGTACGGAATCGGCTCTTTTTGACGGGCACGCTTGATCAAGGCCCGGTAGCGGCTCTCTTCTTCGGCAGAGAGCAGCCTTTCGCCGTAAGCAATCAGATAGGTTTGGCTGACGCCCAGCAGATGCCCCAGCAGCAGCCGGGCATCTAGATCAGGGGTCGGTGAATCCAGCAGTTGGGCACGTCCGTACGCCCATATTTGGGAGATATTCATACGTTATTGGAGGAGGTGTCCATCGGCGGATCCTCCGTCATCCTCTCATATCGTGGGCTGTTCTGCCGGGATCAACCCCATTTCTTCCAGCCTGGTCAGAATGAACAAGGCGCTCTCCCCCGGCTTCTGCTGATCAGTGCGGACATGGATGTCGGGATTTTCCGGCGCTTCAAAGGGATCGGATATGCCGGTGAAATTGGGGATTTCGCCGGCGATCGCTTTCTGATACAGCCCTTTCACATCTCGGGAAATAACCACATCCAGAGGGGCATCGATGTACAGCTCTAGAAAATTGGTGGTGTTCACTCTGACACGATCCCGCACCGCTTGATAAGGGGAGATAAACGAGCAGATGCAGCCCACGCCGTTGCGGGACAGCAGCTTGGCCACAAATGTAATCCGCTCTATATTCTTATCTCTATCTTCCTTGGTGAAACCTAAATCTCGGGTCAAGCTTTCCCGAACCACGTCGCCGTCCAGCCGTTCAATCTTCAAGCCTCGCCGGCGTAATTTCTCTTCCAAGATCAGGGCGATGGTGGTCTTGCCGGCGCCGGAAAGCCCGGTCATCCACAGCACAAATCCGGTTTGCTCTTGTCTATTGTTCGCCGCCATGTTCAATCCTTTCTTTTCAGCCAGTCCGCTCCCCTGCAGATCTACGGCCTGGGAATTCGACGCCCCTGCATGTCCGCAGGAATGTGCAGGCCGAATATGTCCAAGACGGTGGGGGCGAAATCCATCAGCTGGGTCTGGGGCAATCTTATACCCCCCAGATCTTCGCCAATTCTCGAGTAGATCCACACGCCGTTTTCAGCATGATTGGCATCGTCCGGGCCGGTATCATTTTCGAATGTGTAAATGCCGCCGTGGCCAAAGCTGCCCACCGACCGCCAGCTTAAATTGCCGAAGTAGACGATGAGATCCGGGGCCACGTTGGTGACATTGCGATAGATCTCTTCCGGTTTAAAGACGACGGTGCCGATGGGGTTTCCGTCTGGGTCAGGGATGCTTGCCAGCCGCGCCGCCAATTTATCGCGGAAGTCGATGTATTCATCTGGAGGGATTATCCCTCCAGGTTCTCGTCCTTGCACATTTAGGAATACCCGGCCGTAATAGCCGCCATCTCCCCAGGCGAAAGTCCGCGACCAATCGACCTCCGCCTTCTCAAACGGGGTCAGCCGGCGGCGGGACGGCTCATCGTACAGCGTCAGCAAACCTTCTTGCTGCAGCCACTCATTGATGCAGATGCCTCCCTTCATCGGCTGCACCCCATGGTCTGAAACGGTGATCACATGGGTGCCCGACGGCAGCCGATCCAACAGGGACCCAACCTCTTGGTCCAGATAAAGATAATACTCCTTGATGGCGTTCACAAAAGGGCTCTCTGGATCGTGCTTGGGATGGCGAGGATCATGGTGAGACCAGAGGCCGTGGTGAATGCGGTCAACGCCCATCTCCACAAACATGAAGAAATCCCACGGTTTATGATCCAGCATGTAGCGCAGCAGTTGGAACCGCTTGGCTGTCATCTCGTATATTTGTTTCAGCAGATACGCTTTATCATCGGTCCGGAAGTGGGGTACATCGACATCATACGTCGCCGGCGCCAGCA
>JAHEEY010000291.1 GCA_024640485.1 Chloroflexota bacterium
AAGTTGCCAAGCGGCCTGCGGCTGATTATCATTCCGGCATGGCAATTGTGACTACCAACGAGTTGGGCCAGACATTCGGCCCTAATGAGCTTTTCGCCGATATCAATCTCACCCTGGAAGAGAAGGAGCGCATCGGCCTGGTCGGCTCCAACGGCTCCGGCAAAAGCACCCTGCTGCTGATCCTTGCCGGCCTGCAGGAGCCGGCTGCCGGCTCCATCTTCCGGCAGCCAGCGCTGACCATCGGCTATCTGCGCCAGGAGGCGGTGCTCACCTTTGCCGGATATGACCATTCGATCTACGAAGAGATGCTCACCGTCTTTTCCGGCCTGCGCCAGATGGAAGATGATCTGCGCCAGATGGAAGCGGCCATGTCTGCCGGCGATGCGGATGATGCCCTGATGGACCGCTACGGCGCTCTGCAGCAGTCGTACGAGCATGAAGGGGGGTACCAGTACCAGATCGACATCAAACGGGTGCTCCTGGGGCTTGGTTTCCCCGGCGACAGCTGGGAGACCCCTTTGACCCACCTCAGCGGCGGGCAGAAGACCCGGCTGCTGCTGGGCCGGCTGCTGCTGGAAAAGCCGGAGCTGCTCATCCTGGACGAGCCTACCAACCACCTGGACGTCGAGGCCATCGAATGGTTGGAAGCGACCCTGCGCGGCTGGGACGGCGCCTTGATCATCGTCAGCCACGACCGCTACTTCCTGGATAAAATCGTCAACCGGGTCTGGGAGCTGGAAAATGGCAGTCTGGCCAGCTACCGGGGCAGCTACACCAGCTATGTGATGCAGCGGCAGCTTAATTGGGAACAGGAGATGGAGCTGTTCACCAGTGAGAGATCCCGGCTGGAAAAGGATCTGGAGTTCGCCCGCAAGCACATCGCCGGCGGCAAGACCGACATCGCCAAAGGGAAGATGAAGCGGCTGACTCGGGACATCATTTTGATGGAGCAGGTGGGCGCCGGGGTGACCCTGTCGGACCTGCGAAACAAGAGCTGGTTGGAAATCGGCGGACGGGCCCGCACCATGAGCGTCAACGAGGCCGCCCGCCGGGTGGGGCGTTTAGCGCCGCCGGCCGGAGGACCGCCCAAGCTCAACATCCGCCTCAATGCCGAACGGCGCAGCGGGCGGATCGTCCTGCGCACCGGCGAGCTGGAGATCGGCTACCCTGGGACATCTCTCTTCTTCACGGACAAGATCAAATTGGAGCGGCTGGACTGCGCCGCCCTCATCGGCCCCAACGGCAGCGGCAAATCGACCTTCTTGCGCACCTTAATGGGCGAGCTGGCCCCGTTGGACGGCTGGCTCAAGTTCGGCGACAGCTTGATGCGGGGTTATTTCGCCCAGGGACACGATCAGCTGACCATGAGCAACCGGGTTATCGACGAGGTGCTGAAGAACAGCGAGCTGCAGGAGGCTGCCGCCCGTACCTTCCTGGCCCCCTATCTGTTCAAGGGGGATGATGTCTTCAAGCAGGTCGGCGCCCTCAGCGGCGGCGAGCGGGGCCGGCTGGCCCTGGCGGTCCTTTCCCTCAGCGGCGCCAATTTCCTGCTGCTGGACGAGCCCACCAACCATTTGGATATCCCTTCTCAGGAGGCGCTGCAGGCGGTCCTGGAAGCGTTTGACGGCACCATCCTGCTGGTTTCCCACGATCGCTACCTCATCGACCGGCTGGCCACCCAGATTTGGGAGCTGGATGACAGCCATCTGCAGGTTTTCAAGGGGAGTTATCAGGAATACCTGGGGGACAAGGCTGAGAAGCGGGCAGCCCGTGAAGAGGGGGAGCAGCCGGCACTGGCCAAGGCCGTGGATCTTTCCTGGGTGGAGGAGCTGACGCCGCTGCCGGTGAGCCCCAAGGCTGCCCGAGGGCGGTCCAAGCGGCTGGCGGAGCTGACCGCCGAAATCGACGACACCGAGGCTTGGCTGGAGCGGGTTGGGTATGAAATGGAAGTTGCCTTGGCGGCAGCCGATCAAGCGTTGGTCGGCCAGCTGCGAGACGAGTCCATTGTGCTTCAGGCCCGTCTGTCAGCGCTCACCGCTGAGTGGAACGATCTTGAGGGTTGACCCACCATGAATTTGGGGTAAGCTAGCAGCAGAACAAGTACAGTAACATGACCACATCACCCTCTGTCGTTCACTGATTTTCAACCAGAACACCTGCCACAGTTTGGACCCGTGACTTCTAGGCCATTGGTGGCCGTCGTTTGTGGCTGGTCGCGCCCGCTTTTCGTCCTGATTGGCAGAAGAAAAGCTGCTGTCTCTGTTGGCGAAGCCAGTCGCTCGGTTGTGAGGCCTGGGAAACACCGATAATTTTCAAAGAATAGGACCATCTGCCGATGTTCAAGCCGAATGAATTAAAAAAGATCGTCAATGCCAGCAGGTTGGCTGGCTTGTGGCACATGCTGGTCGGCTATCGCGGCATCTACGTGCTGGCCACCTTAAGTGTCGGCTTCGCGGCCGTTTTCAATACCGCCTTCTACTATCTGCTGCGCTACTTCACCGATCAGGTGTTGGGCAAATCGGAGATGCAGTCAAAGCTCCCCTTTATCGGCGTCGGCTTCCTGGTTTTGGCCCTGTTCCAGGGCGGCTTCACCTTCTTGGGCGGTCGCTGGTCGGCGGCGGCAGCCGAAGGGGTGACTGTGCGGCTGCGCGATTACCTCTACGACCACATCCAGCGGCTCTCATTTGCCTACCATGACAAGACGCCCACCGGGGAGCTGATCCAGCGGGTCACTTCCGACGTCGATGCCCTGCGCCGCTTCTACGCCGAACAGGCCATCGGCTTCGGCCGGATCTCGCTGCTCTTTTTGATCAATTTCATCGCCATATTCACCCTAAATAGCCGGCTGGCGCTCTACTCGGTCATTTTGATCCCGTTCGTGCTGCTCTCCTCCATCGTGTTCTTTCGCAAGATCACCATCCGCTACGAAGCGTTTCAGGAGCAGGAAGCGAGGCTGTCCACCACCTTGCAGGAGAACCTGAGCGGGGTGCGGGTGGTCAAGGCGTTTGCCCGCCAAGCGTACGAAGAAGAGAAATTCGAAACTGAAAACATAGAGCGGTTCCGTCGTGGCAAACAGCTGCTGTTGATGCACGCCATCTACTGGCCGTCCACCGATGTGCTGGTAGGCGTTCAGCTGCTGGTCGGCTGGTGGATCGGCGCCAACCTGGCCATTGACGGCACCATCACCCTGGGCACCTACCTGGCCTACGTCGGCCTGTTGGGCTGGATCATCTGGCCTATTCGCCAGCTGGGCCGGCTCATTGTGCAGATGTCGGTCGGTCTGGTCTCCTACGGCCGGGTGGTCGATATCATCAAGGAGAACCGGGAGACCCTGGACCGCGGTGAATATGAGCCGACCGGGCCGCTGCGGGGCGAACTGCGCTTTGAAAATGTCTGCTTCGCCTATGAAGACGGCACCCCTGTCCTGCAGGATATCAGCTTTGTGGTCAACCCCGGCGAATCGATCGCCCTGGTCGGTTCTACCGGCTCTGGCAAATCGTCACTGGTGAATCTGCTGCCCCGTTTTTACAAATATGACCCCGGCAGCATCAAGCTGGACGGCGTTGAGCTGTACCATTATCCCCGCCACTATCTGCGACAGCAGATCGGCATCGTGCAGCAAGAGCCGTTTCTCTTCTCCCGCTCCATCAGGGACAACATCACCTACGGCGTCGGCCGTCAGGTCACCGATGAAGAGGTGGCAGAGGCCGCCACCGCTGCCGCTGTCCATGACGTGATTCTGAGCTTCCCTAAAGGGTACAGCACCCTGGTAGGGGAGCGCGGGGTGACCCTGTCCGGCGGCCAGAAACAGCGGCTGACCATCGCCCGCACCTTGCTGAAGGACCCCCGGCTGCTCATCCTGGATGACGCCACCTCCTCGGTCGATTCTGAGACCGAAGCGGCCATTCGTGATTCCCTGGAGCAGCTGATGCCCGGTCGCACCACCTTCCTTATCGCCCACCGCATCCAGACGGTGATGGGAGCGGACAAAATCTTGGTGCTGGACCACGGCCGCATTGTCCAATACGGTACCCATGAGCAGCTGATCGGCCAGCCGGGCACCTACAAACAGATTTTTGACCTGCAGTCCAAGATCGAAGATGAACTGCAGGAGGAACTGGCGCTGGCTGACGGCTAGCCAATGCCCATAGCGGCGCCAAGTCGCGTGAGAGTGATTACCTAATGGCAGAAGAATACTTCGAAGAAGAAGATTTCGAGACCGAGTTCAACGGCAAGACCGTGCTCCGCATCCTGGCCCAGGCGATGCCTTACCGCAAAATGCTGTTCGGCTTCCTGCTGGCGATCACCAGTGCCGCCCTGGTTGACTCGATATTCACCTATCTAAGCAAACAGATCATCGACGAAGGGATCGTCCCGCGTGATGTCGACCGGCTGGTACAGCTGCTGACTACTTACGGCTGGCTGATGCTGCTGCAGGCTGGCTTTGTGTTCGGTTTCATTTACATGACCGGCGTCTTAGGCGAGCGCATTCGCTACGATCTGCGCAAGACGATGTTCGAGCATCTGCAGCGCCTGTCCTTCTCCTATTTCGACCGCACCCCCGTCGGCTGGATCATCTCTCGGGTTACCTCTGACACCGAGCGCATCGCTGAGCTGGTCACCTGGGGGCTGCTGGATACCACCTGGGGCATCACCAGTATCAGTATCGCCATGGTCTTCATGTTTTTCATCAACTGGAAAATGGCGGCCATCGTATTCGTCTCGGTGCCGGTGTTAATCATCGTCGCCGGCGAGTTCAAACGGCGCATCCTGGGTGAATTCCGGCAGGTACGTAAAATCAACTCCAAGATCACCGGCGCCTACAACGAAAATATCACCGGCGTCCGGGTGACCAAATCGCTGGCCCGCGAAGACGAGGATCTGCGCGAGTTCCAGGAGCTTTCCTCCGACATGTACGCAGCGTCCTACCGGGCGGCATGGCTCTCTGCCTTGTTCCTGCCGGTGGTGCAGCTGATCAGCGCCGCTTCCGTGGGCGCGGTAATCTGGTACGGCGGCCTGCAGGCCCAGATCGGCGAGATGAGCATCGGTGATATCCAGGCTTTCGTGGGGTACATCACCTTCATGCTGTGGCCGGTCCAGGAAATGGCCCGGGTCTACGCCCAGATGCAGCAGTCGATCGCCTCGGCGGAAAGGGCTTTCTCTTTGATCGATGCCGTCCCCGACGTAGCTGACAAGCCGGACGCCACCGACCCCGGCACCCTGCGCGGCGATATCGAGTTCAAGGATGTCCTCTTCTCTTACGAAGACGGGGAGCCGGTGCTGAACCAGTTCAACCTCACCGTGAAGCGAGGTGAGACCATCGCCCTGGTGGGTCCCACCGGCGGCGGCAAGTCGACCATCGTCAATCTGCTCTGCCGTTTCTACGAGCCGAAGCAAGGGCAGATCTTGATCAACGGGCATGATTACACCGATCTGACCCTCAATGCCATTCAATCCCGTATCGGCATGGTGCTGCAGACCCCCCATCTCTTCTCCGGCACCGTCCGGGAAAACATCCGCTACGGCAGATTGGATGCCACCGAGGCCGAAATTGAAGAAGCCGCACGATTGGCCGGCGCTCATGAGTTCATCGACACCCTGGAGAAGAAGTACGATGAGCTGGTCGGCGAAGGGGGCAGCCTGCTCTCCGTTGGCCAGAAGCAGCTGATCAGCCTGGCCCGGGCGGTGCTGGCCCAGCCGGAGATCTTCATCATGGACGAGGCCACCAGCTCGGTCGATACCTTGACTGAAGCGCTGATCCAGAAAGGGATGGAAGTGATGATGGACGACAGGACCAGCTTTGTCATCGCCCACCGGCTGTCCACCATCAAGCGGGCCGACCGGATTCTGGTGATTGAGAAAGGGTCTATCGCCGAGATGGGCAATCATGCCCAGCTGATCCGGGCTGGAGGCCATTACTACAACCTCTACACCCGGCAGTTCCGCCGCGAGCGCGAAGTGGCCTACGAGCTGGCAAGCCGCCCCGCCGCGGCGTGAGCGAATACCTTGCAAAACAAAAGGCCCGGTACTTCTACGGTACCGGGCCTTTTTCTGTTTTCGGAGCCGTTTCCAAGAAGCAAGCGCTATGGGCAGCTGCCCATGGTGTCGCCGTGGCCTAGATGCCCGCCTAGAGCGGCGGTGGGTATCGATTTGGTCTGCTCTGCCGGCGTTCCCGGCTTGTGGCAGATGTTCACCCGCTCACTCTGGTCGGGGTCGTCCGA